>CAILBQ010000090.1 GCA_903832475.1 uncultured Acidobacteriota bacterium
ATCTTGTCCTGCACTTCCGGGGGCAGCTCGTGCGTGCGCCCGATGTAACGAATGCGTACGTTGTTATCCATCATGCGTTGCAGGTTCGATTCCAGGTAGCTTTTGAGGAGCATCATCAGGAAGCTGACTTCCGCCCGCGGCCGGCGCAGATTGTTTTCGAGCGAAAAGGCGTACAGCGTCAGCCAGGGAAGCCCGATACGCGAAGCCGTTTCCGTCACCAGCTGGACGCTCTTCGCCCCCTGCTGATGGCCCAGAAAGCGCTTCAGCGATCTGGCTCCCGCCCAGCGGCCGTTGCCATCCATGATGATGGCCACATGCTCGGGCAGCCGCTCCGGCGTCAGCGTCGCGTACACTGCCCGCTCTTCGGGCGTAAGTTCATGAATCCGCGACGTGGCAGTCAGGTACAAAGCTGGCCTCTTGCTACCGTTTCAACAGCTTTGACGCTAGCACATGCGCACGGCGGTCGCAACGCAATCGCAGTCAAAATCGAGCATCCGCAGTGATCGGCTTTGAAGGGCCGGGCTCTCGCGACATGCCCGTCCGATCAACCGGGCAGCGTTCGATTGGCCAAACGCAGGCCTATGCCGACCTGCGTTTGCCGCCCATCAGCTCACGCGCAGCATCCCGGGCCCGGTCGCGGGCATGGTTCAGCAGCAGAGACCGCTGCAGAACCTCCAGCTTGGGCAGGTATTGCGCCAACTCAGCCAGAAACGGATCGGCCATGATCTCCGCAAGCTCTTCATCGCGTTGACTGCGCCCATCGCGCACCAGCTGGCAGATATCCACTTCAAGCGCCGCGGCAAGCCGCTCCAGCGAACCCAGCGTCGGGATCGCCTTGCCATTCTCGATCTTGGAAATGTAGGTGCGCGGAACCTGCATGCGGCTTGCCAGTTGTCGCTGGCTCAGGTGGCGTGCCCGGCGAATATCCTTCACCTGCGCGGCCACGCGTAAGCCAGCGTCCGCCGACGAAGTCACAGCATCAGTCGGTGCCAATGCCTCAATTGCGGTGGGGATTTCTTCCACATCCAACGGCTTGTGGCACCGTCGGCACATGGAGTTGCTGGTTCTGAACTGCACCAGAGTGCAGTGTTCACAGCGCAAAACCTCACGTCCTGGCCCCGTGACGGATTTTGCAACGGGCATGGTTACCAGTGTCGTCGCCATAAGTTTTGTGCGGAGAGCCAGAGCAAGGCTTCCGGGCAGTGCAAGGTACAACTGCACCACGTCAAGAGCTACTTTCGTTCCAATGAACCATAATTGTCAAGTGAAAACTAGGGGTCATTCCGAAAATAACCGCAAGAAACCCTAAGAAAGCCGGAGAAACGCGAACCTCATGCAGCAACATGGGATTTTCACCGGCTCTGAATAATTCCCGCATGGCTGATAACGAAGAACTAACGCAGATTCAGATGTCAGAGTCGCTCGCCAGCTAATATTCAAGAGATATGACTGATTCCGTAGCCTCTTCCACTTCTGCCCACGACCGCGCTGCCGCCTGGGAATTGCTCATCTCCTGGACAAAAAGCGAAAGCCTGCGCAAGCACGCGCTGGGCGTCGAAGCGTGCCTTGTCGCTTACGCCGAAGTCGAAGCCGACCGCCTCGGTTTTGCTAGTTCAGAACGCAATGCCCTGCTCGACCTCTACGCCACCACCGCCCTGCTGCACGATTTCGACTACGAACGCCACCCCTCTCTCGAAGAGCATCCCTTCGTCGGTGTGGCCGAATTGGCCCGCCTGGGCTGGCCCGAGGTGACCCGCACCGCCATCCTGGGCCACGCCACCTACTCCGGCGTGCCCCGCGAAACCCACCTGGCCAAGGCACTCTTTGCCTGCGACGAGCTGTCTGGCTTTCTAACCGCCTGCGCCCTGGTCAAGCCAACCAAAGCAATCGCGGATGTGGAGCCGACGGGCGTACGCAAGAAGCTCAAGGACAAGGCATTTGCCCGTGGCGTCAATCGCGACGACGTCTTCCAAAGCGCGCAGGAACTCGGCGTGGAGCTTGACGCTCACATCGCCTTCTGCCTGGCCGCCATGCAGCGCCGCTCCGCCGCACTGGGCTTGTGATCGAACCTGGCATCTCCTGAGCCAGCCCGTTTGCGAAAGATCAAGAGCTTCCCTTCACTCCGTCCGCACGTATCACTTTCGCGTCATTGTGCTGGACCGATGCCAGACTTACGCTTCGGCTATGCAACAAATCGCCGGTACCATGCCCGAACAAAAGTTCCGCAGCACGAAGAAGCGCGTGCAGCCTGCTCAGTCCCTGAAACAAACCAGCACAGCCTCCAAGGCTCTTCCGGGGAAGAAGGTCAAGGCTAAGGTGGAAGCCAAGCCGATGAGCCTAAGCCTGGTCTCGTTCTGGCCTGTCGGCGTCGGCCTGTTTCTCTGCGGGTTCACCCCGGAATGGCTCAACCTGGCCCAACAGGCGGGTATCTGGGCGGTCCGCTTCGTCTTCCCCTTGACCCTGCTCGCCACCCACACCGAGATCGGCATCAACGCCCACTGGGCGCCCATGATGCCGCAGATTGCTCTCTACGCACAATTGCCGCTGGAAGGTCTGCTGACCACCTTCACGCTGGCGCGCGGCCGATCTCTCAAGTCCGCCATCATGCAGCTCGTACTGGTGCATGCTGTAGCTGGCTTTGTCCTCTGGCTCATCACCTTTGGCCCCAAGTGATACACCTCACCGGTCGCTCGTCTGCGCACGACTGCGACAGACACTCGTGACGACGCTCACGACGATTTCTGATCAATCCCGCTACTCTAGGAATTCAGAAAGAGTGTATAAAGGGTTCCGAAATGTGAGGACCGTCGATGAGCCAATTCAAGTACATCCATGTCTCGTCTTTCCAGCGCGTCAAAACCATCACGCTGAACCGTCCAGACAAGCGGAACGCGCTCAGTCCTGAACTCATTGACGAACTCACCCACGTCCTCGACGAAACTGCGAAATGTGATTGCGGCGTGGTGATCCTCACTGGTGCGGGATCCGCCTTCTGTGCCGGCCTTGACATGGAGCACCTGGAAACCATGAAGGCGCGCACCGTAGAGGAACACCGCCGCGATTCCGAAAACATGGCGCGCGTTCTGCGTAACCTCTACGCCTTTCCGAAACCGATCATTGCGGCTGTCAATGGGCCGGCCATGGCGGGCGGCATGGCCCTTGCCACCCTGTGCGATTTCACCTACGCCGTTCCTGACGCCCGATTTGGATTTACCGAGGTTCGCGTAGGCTTCGTCCCGGCCATCGTTGCATCCTTCCTGCTTCGCCAGGTCGGAGAAAAACGCACCCGCGAGTTGCTCCTCAGCGGACGCATCCTCAAAGCCGAAGAAGCCTGCCGCATCGGCCTGGTCACCCGCATCGTGCAGCCGGACGACCTGATGGCCGAGGCCAATGCTCTGGCCCAGAGCCTGCTCATGAACAGCCCGGAGTCGATGCGTGCCGTCAAGGAGTTGCTCATCGGTCACTCCAGCGAGCAACTCGACGACGAAATCGAAGACGCCATCACGGCCAACGCCCACCAGCGCTCTTCGGAAGATTTCCGCGAAGGCGTGCGCGCCTTTCTGCAGCATCGCCGCGCCGAGTGGCCAAGCAGCCAGGTCAAGGTTTAGTCAAGGGCGGATTAACGAGAGATCGCCGGGGCTGTTGCCACGCCCACAAACGTGTCCGCCGTTCCGTAATACAAAAACCACTTGCCCTTGAACAGCACCAGGCCCTCCGCAAACGTCGTCCCTGCGGCATATTGCCCCGTCCTCTCGAACGGCTTTTCCGGCCGCAGGCTGGGGTGGTCCAGGCGCTCCTTGAGCCGGGTCAAATCTTCTGGATCGAAGAGCGCCTGGCCGGCGGCATACGCGCCCGCTCCCAGCAAGGGGTCCGCACTCGCATCCGGTTTGCCCGGAAACCCCGCATTCTTGCCGTTGTACATCAGGAGCACGCCCTTGCTGGTCAACATCGGCGGCGGTCCTACTTCGGGAAAGCCGCTGTCAAAATGCCCCGGCCGCGCCTGCAGGACCACCACAGGCTTACCGGGCGATGATTCGGCCGGCGTCCAGTGAATCAGATCCGGAGAACTGGCGACGCGAATCTGAATCTCGCCCCAGTACATCCAGAACTTGCCGCCGATCCGCGCCGCCACCAGGCGCCCATGATCGAGCTTGGTGACTACCCCGCCGGATTTGTACATCAGGTTCGCGTACGGTCCGCTGTCGCCCAGTGCCGGACCATGCTTGGTCCAGTGCACCAGGTCCGGCGACGTAGCCACGCCAATGGTGTATGTCATCTGATTCCACTGTGTGTACATCAGCACGTAGCCGCCGTCAGGGGATTCGACAATGCGCGGGTCTTCCACCCCGCCTGGCCACTCGCGTGATTTCTGTGAATCGTTTGCGGGGTAGAAAACCGGCTCGGGCAATCGCGTAAAGTGAATGCCATCGTCCGACTCCGCCATCCCCAGTCGCGACGTATGGCCGCCAATCTCCATCGCCCCGGAGTCGTCTTCGGCACGGTACAGCACCACAACCTCGCCGTTGCGCACCACCGCGGCCGGATTGAAGGTGTGCAGTGCCTCCCAATGCACCGGCTTATTCAGAATCGGATCCTGAAAGACGCTCGCAGGCCTGGGCTCGATCACCGGACTATCCACCGGCCGCGTAAACGGACCCAAAGCCCAATCCTTCGTGTTGGGTCGAGACAGAATTTGTGCTGGAGCGAATATAGGGGGAACTAGAAAGCACAATGCAAGCAATACTCTAAATCGCATTTTTTCCCCCTGCAGTCCTCTAAGCCACTTCGCTATTCGCACTCAACGGCTCCGCCCCGAAGGCAGTAGAGGGCCAGTTCAAGGCGGTCAGATACACCCAATTTGGTGTAGATTTCCTTCAGACTTCGCTTGACTCCATCCTCGTCTAGGCCGACCTGCTCCGCGATACGAGCATTGCGTTCCCCCTTACAGACGCACGAAACGATTCTGGCTTCGAGGGGGGAGAGTTTCATTGCCTGTCTCTTTCCGCTTCCCGCAGTTCCGCCACAATGACTTTCGACGCCTCTCGCGCCTGGTCTTCGCGGTCCGGCGGAAAGCTGATCGCCCCCACCCGCGCATGCCCGCCGCCGCCGTACCGCTCGCAGACCTGCGCCAGATTCACCATGGTCGCAGGATCTGCCTTGGTCCAAGGATTCGAGCCTACGGCCACTTTGGTCCGGAAGCTGGACTTCGACAGCCCGATCGAATAGGTCGCCTGCGGATACAGGTAGTACGGAATGAACTTGTTGAACCCTTCCAACAGATGGTCGGAAATGTCGAAGAAGATGGTCCCGTCGCGGAACTCGCTCCGCTCCCGAATCAGCTCGATCGCTCGCTTGTGCTGTTCCAGCAGCGGGGGAAGCAGGCCAGCCACAAAGGGCTGCTCCAGCACCTCGCCCAGCGGCATCTCGGTCAGCAGCGGAATGAGCCGCGGAATGAACTCCGGATCCTGCGTTGCTTCGATGATCAGCGTCAGCTTCATCGCCGGCGCCGCCATTTCCACCGCCGACTCCGGGCTCTCATAGAGCGCCCCGTCCACAATGTTGGCCCAGTGGATCAGGTCCGCCACCGGCGCCGTGTCAAAGCCGAACTGTGTTGCCGCGATATGCGCCAGGTAGCCCGTGCAGGAGATATATTTCGGGTCGTAAAACCGCTGCCGCGCGCAAACCGGGTCTCGCTGGCAATCGAGGAAATTCTCGTGATCCGCCGGTGTCAGAAAAGCCGACAGGTGATGATCAAACCACCAGGTAATCTTCGGCGACGCCGAATACTTGAAGTCGACGATCGCATTCTCATCGCCCGTGAAGTCGTTTTCGTTGAACAGCGCTCCCGCCCGGTGCACCAGCCCGTGATACTCATAGTCAGGAGCAGCACCCTTCACCACGCATTCGCGATGGAAACGGGTAAACAGCGAAGCAGAACAAGCTCCATCAAAGCATTTATCGTGATAGAAAACGCGAACCTGCAAGCACTGCTCCCTGAACCTGAAATGCATCGTACGGAAGATCGGGAGACACTCGCTCCCAACCGCTGCCGCACAACAGCCGAAGTGATTAGCATCGACTGACCGCCCGCCCGTGTCAAGGCGACCGGCCAAAGAATACCGAGACCGGCCCCGCTGGCTGGCCCGAAGCGATGTCGAACATGGGATTGGGAACTTTGCCTATCCTGAAAGCGTAGGCTGCAGTATCCTGAAAACCGCTTCTCCAAGGACTCAATGAATCAGCCAGACCCCGTGCAAGAGTCGATAGCGATTCCAATGGCAGATCCCGACCAACTCCAGGCTCTCCCTGGCTCGTTCCCCCCCGCTGCCCCGCCGGAGCCCGCCGAGACCCGCTTCGTGAAAAAAATGCTTTTCGGCCCGCAAGGCCTGCGCGTGGGCTGGTCGGTTCTCCTGTTCCTGATCATGGCCTTTTTGGTCATGGGTGTTCTCGGCCTGAGCACCATGCTGGTCATGAAATTCGTCCTTCACATCAAGACTGGCCAGTTTTCCGCACTGACCGCATCCCTTCAAGAAGGTATCCAATTCGTCGGCCTGCTCACCGCCGCTGCCATTTCAGCCTTGATCGAGCGCCGCCGCATCCTGGATTACAACCTCTCCGGCCCCAGCCGTGTCCGCCACTTCATCACCGGATTCGTGCTTGGCTTCGGAATGCTGTCGCTGCTGGTCGGCGTCTTGTATCAGGGCCACTGGCTGCAGTTTGGCGCGGTTTCTCTCACCGGCGCAGCCATTCTCCAATTCGGACTTCTCTGGGGCTTTGCTTTCCTGCTCACCGGCCTCTGCGAAGAAGGCATGGTCCGTTGCTATATGCTTTTCACCCTAACCCGCGGCGTGAATTACTGGTGGGCGCTGGGCACGGTCAGCTTCTTCTGCCTTACCAGCTTCCTGCTGCACGGCAACGGCGCCGGTGGCGTCTATCTCATGGCGGCCCTCGGCGTCGTTCCCTGCCTTTTGCTCGAACTGCGCAAAGCTCCCTCGGCCGGCTTCTGGGAAGCAGCGTGGCTTACTTCCACCTTCTTCGGCTGGATGCACACCACCAACAAAGGCGAAACCTGGATTGGCATCTTTTCCGCCGCGGCCATCGGATTCGTCTTCTGCGTCAGCGTCTACCTCACGCGGTCAGCCTGGTGGGCGATCGGCTTCCACGCCGCCTGGGACTGGGCGCAGACCTACTTTTACGGCACCGCCGACAGCGGCCTGCAGCCCAAGGGTCATTTCCTCACCACCAACCCCATCGGCAACGTCCTGTGGAGCGGCGGCACCGACGGCCCGGAAGGCAGCATTCTCATCCTACCCACGGTTCTGCTGACCCTGCTCCTGCTCGTCGTGTTCTATCGCCGCAGGAAAATCGACACTGCGACGCCCCAAATCACTGGCGAAACCAGCCTGCTTTCCTGACCGATGCGACTCTGGCTCAATCGCGACGGCACGGTATCGGTGCGCGATCAGCTTCGTACCCAGATTGCCCTCAGCATTCTCTGCGGCGAACTCACCGCCGGGCAGCGTTTGCCCAGCACCCGCGACCTGGCCCGCCGCTATGGCATCCACGCCAACACCGCCAGCGCCACCTATCGCCAGCTTGAATCACAGGGCTGGCTTGAATTCCGCCACGGCAGCGGCGTCTTCGTCCGTGGAAGCCGCCCCAATGCGGCTGCCGCCGCGGAATGGAAGGCACATCTGGCTCCCACGCAGGCCGTCGATCGCCTGCTGGCCAACTTCCTCACCATTGCGCGAAAGCTGCCGGCGTCCGAAGCGCTGATTCGGTCGCGTCTTCGCCTTTGGTTGAACCAGGAGCCTCCGTCTCGCTGGCTGGTCGTCGAGCCGGAGCCGGAACTGCGCCGCATCCTCGTCTTCGAGTTGAAGGCCAGCATGAAGCTGCCGGTTTCTGGGTGCTCCCTCGACGACCTTGCTCTTCCCAAAGCGGTCGATGGCGCCCTGACCGTCTCGCTTCCCAACCGCGCCGAATCGGTGCGATCCCGGCTTTCGGCTGACGTCCCCTTCCACACCGTCCTGGTCCACCCGGTCGGCCCATCTCTGGAGAGCTACCTGCCCGTCCGGGAAGGTGCCCTCATCGGCATCGTCTCCCGCTGGAAGGAATTTCATCGCATCGCCCAGGTTATGCTGACCGCCGGCGGAGTTCCGCCCGCCAGCCTGCTCATTCGCGATGCCGCCGGACCCGGCTGGCGCCGCGGGCTAACCCAGGCCTCGGCCCTGGTCTGCGATGCCGCCACCGAGCCGCTGCTGCCGAAGAACATTCGCATCATCGCCTACCGCCTCATCTCGCAGGCCTCCATCGCCCAGTTCCAGCAGATCGAATCGACCCTCGAACGCGAAATCCTCATCCCCGTCGTCCCATCCATCGAACCGCCGGTACTGTGACACTCACGATACTGTCCCATCGCGCCAACATCCGCGTTTGAATCGCTCCTAAGATTCGATCTCATGAAGCGCGCAACCGCACTCCTCGCCACTCTCCTCAGCCTCACGGGCATCCTTGCAGGGCAGCAGCTACCGTCCGCGCCCACGCCCATACCTTCGCAGGCCGACGACGATGCCTGGAACCGTCTCAGCTGGATCACGCCCGACACCCAGGTTTCCGTCTCCCGTCCGCATCACCTTCCCTTTCGCTGCTCCGACCTCCGCGTTACCGATCAAGGCCTGTCCTGCGAATTCCGTTCCATCTGGACCTCCTCTCTCGACCTCGATTTACCTCGCGCTGAGGTACGCAGCGTCAGCATCCGGCACGACAAACGCAATTTCTGGATCGGCGTCGCCGCCATGTCCACCCTTGGATTCGTGGTCGGAGCCAGCAAATCAGAGTCCGGCCCGTACAACTACCGTGCTGAAAATGGCTTGATCGGCGCCGGCCTGCTCGGCCTGGCCACCACGCCGCTGGTCATCGCCGTCGTCCCGCTCCTGCCCGGCCACACCGTGTACCGGGCGAGTTCCGCAATCTCCGTACCCAAGGCTTCCAGGTCTCCGGGACGAGTCCATGCGCTCCTGCTGCGTCATCGCTCATCCACGGTCACTGACTGACCGAGCTCTGAAGCAGTCGTGGCTTTCTCCACTCCTCGCAGGTATCCTGTCATTGCACTCGACAGGCTACCTACTTGACGCAAGATTCAATCGCAGCCAGCATGCCAGCAAGACCAGCGCGCACGTCCTTCACAAGGCGCTGGCTACGCCGCTCTCTCTGGACACTTACCTGCATCGTTCTGCTGGTACTAATGCTGGCCGGCGGCGGCCTGCTTTGGCTGCATCACGCCATGGTCACTTCCCTGCCCGTAATCGACGGCAGCCTCAAGACTCCCGGCCTGGTTTCGACTGTGACGGTCCGCCGCGACCACCACGGCGTGCCCCACATCGAAGCCGCCACTCTCGACGACCTGCTCATGGCCCAGGGCTACGTCACCGCCCAGGACCGCCTCTGGCAAATGGACATGCTGCGCCGTAACGCCGCCGGCGAGCTCGCCGAGATCCTCGGCAGCTCTCTTATCGAACACGACAAGGCCGAGCGCGTTCTCCAGTTCCGCAACGTCGCCCAGCGAGTCTACCGCAGCCTGCCCGACGCCGACCGCCACCGCTACGAGCAATACGCACGCGGCGTGAATCTCTTCCTCGACCAGAACCAAGGACGCCTGCCCGCAGAATTCCGCTTCCTCCACTACCGCCCGCATCGCTGGACCGGCGCTGACTCCATCCTCATCGGCCTGAACATGGTGCAAAGCCTCGATTCCCGCTGGGAAGACAAGCTGTCCCGCGAACAAGTCTCACGGCACCTTCACGACCCCAAGCTCGAGGCGGATCTATACCCGGTCGGCTCCTGGCGCGATCAGCCGCCTTCTTCGGCAGTTTCCGACATGACTCAACCGCATCCTGCGCCGCCGCCCGCCGACGACGAGGACCCCGACCAGACCCAGGCCCGCACGGGGCCTGGCCCTGCGCTGCCCGGAGAAGACTGGCGACAGATCCGCGCCACGCTCGGTCTGCCGCAGTGTGAAGGCTGCGCTCCCGGCTCCAACAACTGGGTCATCGCCGGCAAGCACACCGCCAGCGGAAAGCCCCTGCTGGCCAACGACATGCACCTTGGCCTCTCCGTCCCGAACATCTGGTACATGGCCGATCTAAAAGCCCCCGGCCTGCACGCCGCCGGCGTCACGCTGCCCGGCGTGCCCTTCGTCATCGCCGGCCACAACGACCACGTTGCGTGGGGATTCACCGCACTCTACGCCGACGTGCAGGATCTCTACGTGGAGAAGCTCGACGGCAAGGGCAACTACGCCGGCGCTCACGGCGAATGGCTTCCGCTCGCGCACGCTCAGGAGACCATCCACGTGCGCTTTGGCCGTGACGTCAAGCTCGACGTCCAGCTCACACCGCACGGCCCCCTGCTCAACCCCATCTTTCACAACGAGACCCGCGCCATCGCCCTGCACTGGACGCTTTACGATCCGGCCCTCGCGTCGATCCCGCTCTACGAGCTCAACACCGCCCAGGACTGGCCGCACTTCTCCGCCGCGCTCGATGCCTGGTGCTGGCCCACGCAGAACGTCGTCTATGCCGATGATGCCGGCCACATTGCCTACCACGCAGTCGGCAAAGTTCCCGTCCGTCCCGGCGGCTTGACCAGTCTGCCCATCTCATGGAACGACGCGCCGCAGCATGAATGGCAGGGCTACATTCCTTTCAGTGAGCTGCCCAACGCCTACGATCCAGCCTCCGGCCTGCTTGCCACTGCCAACGCCCGCGTCACCCCCAACGACACCAACTTCCCGCTTACCCTGGCCTGGCCTGATCCCTACCGCATCGAACGCGTCTATAAAGATCTTCGCGGCCGCGAAGGCCTCACACGCGCCGACATGCTCGCCGTCCAGACCGACATCTACAGCGAAGTCGACCAGGAGCTCGCTCACCGCTTTTCCTACGCCATCGATCGCAGCGGCGCCACCGATCCACGGTTGAAGCAGGCTGCCGACCTGCTGCGCAGCTGGGACGGCAAGATGACTACCGATTCTGCCGCCGCATCGATCATCCTCCGCGCGCGTCAGGCCTTCTGGCCATTGGTCCTGGAACCCAAGCTGGGCAGCGATGCGGCCTCCTACGAATGGCCGGAATCGAATTTCGCGGAGGAAGAAATCATCATGCATGGCTCCGCGCCCTCCGGCCCCGACAATCCGTCAAGCTGGCTCCCGGCCAACTACAAAGACTGGGACGCGCTGCTCACCGAAGCTGTCCGCCGCGGCCTCGAAAACGGCAAGGCTCCCAAAGATCTGGCGCGGTGGGATTACGGTTCCTGGCACGTCGTGGATCTTGAGCATCCCGTCTTCCAGCTCCTGCCCATCGTCAAGAATTGGGCAGGCACCGGCGCCCAGCCGCTCAGCGGAGACACCACCACCATCAAGCAGGTTGGCCGCGCCTTCGGACCCAGCCAGCGCTTCACCATGGACTGGTCAGCGCCCGACGCTTCGACCGAGAACATCGTCCTCGGCGAGAGCGGCGACCCGGCCAGCGATTGGTTCCGCGACCAGTGGTCGACCTGGTATACGGGCAACACCTTCGCGCTTCCCTTTTCCACTCCCGCCGTTGCGTCCGAGACGACGCATACCTTGCAACTGGTGCCGTAGTGCAATCAGGCGACGCCAGCAGCCCCAACCCGGAATTCTCTCCCGCGCATCGCAAGCTACGCATGACCGCGGTCCTTCAGGCGCTGTCCATCCCCACCGCGGCCGTGCTCGCTTCCGCACCGCGCTACCTGCGAGGCATCTCCTGTGGACACGACTTCGACTTCCACATCATCTCCTGGATGGAAACCCAACGGAGCTGGTCCGAGCACGTGTTCTATCCCCACTGGGCGCAAAGCCCTAACTGGGGAGCCGGCGAACCCCGCTTCGTCTTCTACCCGCCCCTCACCTGGATGGCTGGCGCCCTGCTCGGCTATCTCGACCGCTGGGATTACGTGCCGGCGATCATGATCTTTCTCATCCTGGTCGCCACCGGTTTCGCGACACGTGCGCTGGCCCGGCAACTTCTCCCTCCAGCTCAATCCACCCTCGCCGGCGCGCTTGCCGCGGTCACTCCCTACGGCCTGTTCACTGCCTATGAGCGAACCGCCTTTGGCGAACTGACTGCAGCGATCTTTATCCCTCTCCTTCTGCTCTACGCCTGGCGAATGCCTCGGCTCTCCAGCTCTTCCTCGGCGACTCAGACCGCTGCCAGCCAACCCTCCGTCCTTCGCTCCTTCGATTACTTGTCCGCCGTTCCGGTCGCGCTGCTGCTCACGCTGACCTGGCTCACCAATGCTCCCGCGGGCGTCATGGCCAGCTATCTGCTCGCCTTTGCCGCGCTCGCTGCGGCCATCCTCCGTCGCGCCTGGTGGCCGATCGTTCGCGCCCTGATCGCTGCGCCGCTCGGCCTCGGACTGGCCGGCTTCTATCTCGTCCCCGCCGCCTGGGAGCAGCGGTGGATTGCCATCGCCCAGGCGCTCGACGTCGGCATGCGCGTCTCCGACAGCTGGCTCTTCGCCCGCCACAGCGCTCCCGACATGGAACTCCACGACCGGGTTCTGCTTTACGCCTCGATCATCGCCGTGGTTACCATCACCATGGCCGCCGCCGGAGCAATTCTCGCCCTGCGCAGCCGCTCGCTCAACCGCGAAAACCGCGCCTGGTGGCTGCCCTTGACGATTCTGGCCGCGGGAATTTTCCTTCTCCAGTTCCCCATCGCCGCCCCACTCTGGAATCATCTCCCCAAGCTCCAGTTCCTGCAGTTTCCCTGGCGCTGGCTCATGGTCCTCGCCACGCCCTACGCCATCCTGCTGGCCGCCGCAACCCCGCTTCGCACCCGCCGCGCAAAACTGCTCTCCTTCACTTTCTGCACCGTCACGTTGTCGACCTTCGCCATCTGCGCCTCGCTCTTCTTCTACCAGTACTGCGACGAAGAAGACGAAATCCGCAACCAGTTCACCATCTTCCACGACGGCAGCGGCATGGAAGGCACTGACGAATATGCCCCCGCCGGCGCCGACAACTCGCTCGTCGCCTCCGGTCTGCCCGATGGGTGCCTGGTCAGCGATCCCGACCAGCAACTGGGCGAAACCGACCCCAATTCCGCACCCGTCTGGTATCCCGAACAAGGCTCCTGCGACGACACCTTCAAAGCCGACCTCTGGCAGAACGAGCACAAGATCCTCTCTGTCGACACCGACTCCGCCGGATTTGTCATCCTTCGCCTGCGCCGCTACCCGGCATGGCGCATCAGGGTGAATGGCCAACCCGCCAACCAGCTCACCGACAAGCTCATCCGCCCCGTTCCCCTCCGCGACGACGGCTTGGTTGTCGTTCCAGTCAACGCCGGTTCCTCCACCATCGACGTCCGCTGGACCAACACGCCCGACGTCTTCTGGGGCCGCTGGATCTCCGCCATCAGCGCATTTCTCCTGCTCCTCCTTACCGTCGTGGGCTTGTCGCAACACCGCCGCACACCGGCTCGTTTATCATGAACAGAATGTTTGCTGAAGTTCATCAAGACGTCCGCTCGATCATCCGCCAGGGTGCGGAACTCACGGACCAGGCTCTCGAATCACTCGTCCCCCCGGCTACAACCATCCCGGTTTCGATCCACTCCGCCATGCGCCACTCGCTTTTTGCCGGCGGCAAGCGACTGCGCCCGGTGCTTGCCATCCAGGCAGCCGCCGCCATCGCCGGGGCCCCACCGTCTGGCATCGAAAAGCTCGCCGCAGCGCTCGAAATGCTGCACACCTACTCGCTCATCCACGACGACCTGCCCGCGCTCGACAACGACGATCTGCGCCGCGGCCACCCCACCTGCCACGTGGTCTACGGCGAAGCCATCGCCATCCTTGCCGGAGATGCGCTCCAGACCCAGGCTTACGAAGTCCTCGCCACGCTCAATTGCCCGGCCGCAGCCACTGTCGAAATCATTCGCCTCATCGCCCAAGCCACGGGCACCGTCGACGGCATGATCGGAGGCCAGGTCCAGGACCTCGAAGCCGAACACCAGAAGCCCACCGCCACTCTCGTCGACGCCATCCACCGCGCCAAGACCGGCGCCCTGATCCGCGTCAGCGTCGTTGCCGGCGGCATCTTCGCCGGAGCCACTCCCGAGCAGGTCAAGCAACTCGATATCTTCGGCCGCAAAGCCGGCCTTGCCTTCCAGATCGTCGACGACATCCTCGACGTCACTCAGGACTCCGCCCAGCTCGGCAAGACCGCCGGCAAAGATCTGACCAGCGACAAGGCCACCTGGCCCGCCGTCTTCGGCCTCGAACAAAGCCAGCAGGACGCCGCCCGCCTCGTCACAGAAGCCTTCGCCGCCCTCGAATCCCTGGGTCCCCGTGCAGAAGGCCTGAAGACCGTTGCCCGCTACCTCGTCGAACGCAAAAACTGACCCTCACCCATCGCAAAACGGGATACCCGACCCATCCAGGTACCACGACAAATCCGGATACCACGACAAATCCAGGTACCATGACAAATCTGGATACCATGACAAATCTGGATATCCCGACAATCCAGGCACC
>CAILBQ010000091.1 GCA_903832475.1 uncultured Acidobacteriota bacterium
CGCGCTTTTTGCGAAGGGTGGGAGCGTAAATCTCCGCCTGACAAATTTGACTTTACCCAGGAACCCTCGCATCTCCCACCCAACGAAAAGCCAAAGTCACCCCGGATCAATTACAAAGGTACGCAGAGGGATTCCCGGACCATGCCCCGTTGGCACGTCCGCACTCAACATGACTTTGATGAACGTCTTTCCGTCGTCCTCTCTCGCTATCGCCTTTCCTGGCATCCTCGCCGAGCCGAGCCATTTTTCTTTGCTCGAGAAGCTTCTTCTCGCCGCCGCCATCCTTGTCTCCGCCTGGCTTTTCTGGAAGCGGTTCGGCATCGTCTTCAACAAAATCATCCACTCCCGCAAGGACCCCGGATTCCATCTCGCCCCTATCGCGCGGCGCGTCTGGGACTTCTTCTGGGAAGTCCTCTGTCAGGCCAAGGTCATCAAGGAGCGCCCTCTCCCCGGCATCGCCCACGCCTTCGTCTTTTGGAGCTTCCTCGCCTTCGCCCTCGTCACCCTGAACCACATCGCTGTCGGCTTCGGCATCGGGTTCCTTGACCCCATCGGCTTCTTCGGCCGCTTCTACTTCTACTTCGCCGCGGCCTTCGCCATCGCCTGCGCCCTCTCCATCGCCGGCCTCTTCATCCGCCGCTTCGTTATCCGCCCCCGCTGGCTCGCCCGCGAAGGCCACGAAATCAGCTACGAATCCGGCATCATCGCCGGCCTCATCTTCCTCCTAATGGCCACCTACATGGCCTCCTTCTTTTTCGCCGACTCAAGCCTCGCCGCGCACCTCCTCTGGTGGACCCACACCCTCTCGCTACTCGTCTTCCTCCCACTTGTCCCCCACACCAAGCACCTGCACCTGATCCTCAGCCCCTTCACCATCTTTCTCTCCCGCGGCGGCTTCAGCCAGATCCCCGCTCTGGTCGGCGATGAAGACTTCGGTCTCATCACCGGCGCAGATCTCACCCAGCTTGTCAGCCTTCAGGCCTATTCTTGCGTCGAGTGCGGCCGCTGCACCGAGCACTGCCCCGCCAACAACACCGGCAAGATCCTCAATCCCAAAGAAGTCATCCTCGGCATTCGCAGCTACCTGAACGACCGCGGCCCTACCGGACCCGCCAATCCCGATGCCCCGACCGCCGAAGAGCTTCTCCTCGGCAAATACAACTCCCAGGAAGCCGTCTTCCAATGCACCACCTGCGGTGCCTGCGAATACCAGTGCCCTGTCGGCATCGAACATCTTCCGATCATCGTTGGCCTGCGCCGCGGCGCCGTCAACACCGGCGCCTGGGAAGACGACCACGGCGGCAAGCTCTTCAATGCCCTTGAACGCAATGGCAACGCCCTGGGACTGAGCGCTCTCGATCGCGAGAAATGGGTCCAGAAACAGCAGCTCCCCATCTTCGACGGCACACAAGAGTATTGCCTCTGGCTGGGCTGCATGGGCGGCTACGACCCCAAGGGCCGCGAGATCATCACCTCGTTCGTCGAGGTCATGAACTACCTCGGCGCCAGCTACGGCGTCATGCGCAAGGAAAAATGCACCGGCGACCCCGCCCGCCGCCTGGGCAACGACCTCGTCTTCCAGCAGCTCGCCGAATCCAACCTCGAGGCGATGCAGGCCCAAAAGGTCAAGAAAATCATCTCCATCTGCCCGCATTGCGTGCGAACCATCCAGGAAGACTGGAAAGAATTCGGCATCTCCCCGGAAATCGAACACCACAGCGAATTCCTCGCCCGCCACCAAGCCCGGCTCCCCCACAAAAAGACAGAAGAAACGATCGTCTACCACGATCCCTGCTACCTCGGCCGCTACCGCAACCTCTACGACGAACCCCGTTCCGTCATCGAATCCACCGGCACGCTGGTCGAAGCCGAACGCTCCCGCGAGCGCAGCTTCTGCTGCGG
This sequence comes from uncultured Acidobacteriota bacterium, assembly GCA_903832475.1. Classification (GTDB taxonomy): domain Bacteria; phylum Acidobacteriota; class Terriglobia; order Terriglobales; family Acidobacteriaceae; genus Acidicapsa. The sequence goes on from CAILBQ010000091.1 coordinate 1,903, forward strand.
CGCCGGCGGCGGCCTCGTCTTCCTCGGCGAAGAAACAGGGGCACGCGTCAGCTCCGTCCGCACAGCCGAACTCGCCGCCACCGGCGCCACCACCATCGGCGCCGCCTGCCCCTTCTGCAACACCATGTTCCGCGACGCCCTGGCCTCCACCGGCGAAGGCGCCCCGCAACTGCTCGACATCGCCCAGATCGCGGCGGCCAAGTTACCGAAGAGGTAATGCTGCTCGCTCTCAGCTTATGCGAGAATCGATCTGATGTTACACGAGGGATCCCA
>CAILBQ010000092.1 GCA_903832475.1 uncultured Acidobacteriota bacterium
AAGCCGGCGTTGGATTCTGCGCAGTCGCCGGTCTGAGCTGTGCGATAAACGACGCCAGACAAAATGCCAGCATACAGGCGTGCCTTCGCTTCATGAATCAAAGATAAATATATATCGGCGTCGGAATGCGACTCCATTTAGCCCGGATGTTTCGTGAAGCAGTTTTTGCGGGGTCAACTTTGAAGGCCTGATCGGCTTTCATTGTTTTGAGGCGGGTTGGCGCTCAAAAGCGGCTGGTTTCTATATGAGATGCGACACTGCCCCCTTTCCCCCATCGCCTCTGCTATAGGATTTACGGCGGAGCCAGGCAGCGTACGGCGTGCGCAAACAAGGCCTGGAGCGGATGGGCGGAACTGAAGTGGAGCCTGACGATCGTGAGCTTCCGCTCGATGACCGTGCCGATCTTGATCAGCTTGAGGCGGATCGTCTGGCAAGTAGCGTCGGCGAGCTCGGTGCCGGCAAGTGCCAGGCGCCGGACTGCTTCCATGAGCGTGTAGGCCAGGCCGGACAGGAGCAGGCGCCACTGGTTCGCCCACCAGCGGTGGGCGCTCACCCGGTCGGCGAAGAGCATCATCTGCTCCTTCACCCGGTTCTCCATTTCCCCGCGGGCGCAGTAGCGCTCGTCGTAGATCTTCTGTGGGTCGCCGACGATGTTGGTTAGGATGAAGCGCGGGTTCGATCCCTTCTCCGTGTGCTCAGCCTTGGCGATCACCCAGCGCGGGCCCTTCCAGGTGTGCGCGGCATAGTCGAAGGCCGTAAACAGCCTCTGCTTTTTGCCGGTCCTCTTAAACTCGTCCTCAGCCGTTTTCATCAGTTCGGCATTCGCCTCCAGGAGCCGGTCGTTTCGAGCGATGCCGACAACGTACTTCACGTCGCTCTGATCGCACCAGGTGAGCATCCGGTCGCGGCAAAACCCGCTGTCCGCCCGGAGCACGATCTTCGTCCTCGGCCACGCGGCCCGCAGCCGCTTCACCAGGAGCGCGAGGATCGCCCACGCGTGCTTTGCTGCGTCGATGTTGCTCTTCCTCAGGTACGCAACCAACAGCTGGTCCCCGCAGAAGACATACAGCGGCAGGAAGCAGTGGCAGTTGTAGTAGCCATGGAAGAACCGACCCTCCTGCTGCCCATGCACCGGGGTATCCGTCGCATCAAAATCCAGGACCAGGTACGCGGGCGCCTCCTTCTTCGAGCGGATGAACTGCTCCACCAACTCCTCGTTCACCGCCCACGCACTCGCCCGGTTCTGCGCATTCTCGAAGCGGGACAGCGTCGGCGCACTGCCGAGCTCCTCCGCTCCCGACGCCAGCTGATGCATCGGATCGCGCCCCAGCTCCTCGACGTCATTGAGATCCTCCCATCCTGCGCACAGCGCCATCACGCGCTGTCGAACAAGAGTCGCCACATCGTGCCGGACCTTTCCCTTCTGCCGCTTGTCGCTCAGCCGACGGGCTACAGATTTAATTAAACCGAGCCGATGATCGACCTCCCGCATCAATAGCAGGCCGCCGTCACTGCTGACTTCGCCGCCATCAAAACGACCTTCGACTGAGCGCCGTTTTGAACTTGTGAACCGGATCTTTTTCCGTGAGTTTTTCCGCATCGCGTAGCCTTGTTTGATTGTTTGCACCTCCTTGATAACCAAGGAGTAACAAGGTACGCGATACCTTTTTCAGGAAATATTCAGGTTAGATTGGGTCCGACAGGCTACCCCACCTCGGCAACCTCAACGAAAGGAGTGAGTATGAGATCACCGGTCCTCGGACTCCG
>CAILBQ010000093.1 GCA_903832475.1 uncultured Acidobacteriota bacterium
CTTCTTCGAGTCATACACAAAATATCCCTGTGCGTAATTGTCCGTCTCCGACCCAATGATCTTGATCGAATTCTTGTTCGCGCCTACCGTTCCATCCGAACCAAGCCCATAAAACAAGGCACGAATGGTGCGAGGATCTTCCGTTGAAATTTCAGGATCGTATGCCAGGCTGGTTTGGGTGACATCGTCATCAATGCCAATCGTGAAATGATTCTTGGGCCGCGCCTTGCTAAGCTCTTCAAAAATGCCCATGACCATTGCCGGGGTAAATTCCTTCGATGACAATCCATACCGCCCACCCACAACGCGCGGCTGGTTTTCAAAATGAAGCGTCCCGTCGGCTGCTCCTTCCGCAATTGCGGTGATCACATCCTGGTAAAGCGGCTCGCCCAGTGAACCTGGCTCCTTGGTCCGATCAAGCACCGCAATCGAGCGAACCGTACTCGGCAACGCCGAAAGAAACGCGGCCGCATCAAAGGGCCTGAACAGCCGGACCTTGAGCACACCAACCTTCTCACCCGTCGCCGCCAGGTAAGAGATTGCTTCTTCCGCGGCGCCCGCACCCGACCCCATCAGAATAATGACGCGATCCGCATCGGCCGCGCCGATATAGTCGAACAAGTTGTATGTGCGGCCCGTCTGCCGTCCAAACCGCTCCATCACGTCCTGCACGATTGTAGGCGTCGCCAGATAGAACGGATTGCATGCCTCGCGAGCCTGAAAAAACACGTCCGGATTCTGCGCGGTTCCACGCAGGATCGGCCGGTCCGGGCTCAGTGCCCGTCGCTTGTGGGCCACTACCGTCTGCTCATCCAGCAACGCTCGAATATCTTCGTCGCTGATGGGCAGTATTTTGTTCACTTCATGCGAAGTTCGAAAGCCGTCAAAGAAATGCAGGAAAGGAACCCTCGACTCGAGCGTCGCGATATGCGCAACAAGAGCCAGATCGGCTGCTTCCTGAACAGAGTTGGAACAAAGCATCGCATAGCCCGTGCTGCGGCAACCCATCACATCCGAGTGATCACCGAAAATCGATAGCGCATGTGTCGCTAGTGCACGGGCGGTCACGTGCATGACGTTGGCTGTCAATTCTCCGGCAATCTTATACATATTGGGGATCATCAACAGCAGCCCCTGCGAAGCCGTGAACGTTGTGCTCAACGCGCCCGCCTGCAAAGCCCCATGCATCGCGCCAGCCGCACCGCCCTCGCTTTGCAGTTCGGCAATCAGCGGCACAGATCCCCAGAGATTCGGCTTCCGCTCTTCTTTCCATTGATCAGACCACTCTCCCATCGGAGAGGACGGCGTGATGGGATAAATTGCGATGACTTCAGACAACCGATACGCTACGGAAGCGACCGCTTCGTTGGCGTCAAGAATCACTGTGTCCTGGCTTTTCATGGTTCTCCCTTGATCCATGGGCCTCCACCACAAACGCCGCCGACTCACCCAGGCTGGCGAAAAAGATGGGAAGCACCCGCTACCAATGTGCTCCTCATGGCTGGGATCAGGCTGTGATGACTGACACATCCCTGGCCTCAGGCGCGTCTTCGTCCCATTCCGACGAAGCCGCCGAAAAGCATCCAGAGACGTTTGTTATGAAGGGATCGTGGGAATGACCGCGGCGGAAGAAGTAAGCGAAGCGGCGGACACGCGCGCTTCAACAGCCGCCGCGCTGATTTCGCTGTCAATCTCGGCGCCCACCAACAGCATCAAACCACTGATATAAAACCACGTCAGCAGGATAATGACCGCGCCCAGGGATCCATAAGTAATCGAATAATTATTGAAAAAATGAAGATATATCCTCAGGCCCAGCGAGGCCATCAGCCACCCCACAATGCCCACTGTCCCGCCGGGAGTGAGCCAGCGCCATCGTCGCGGCTTTAAATCCGGAGCCCAGCAATACGTCACCGCAAATGACAACGCCAGCAATAGGGTCGCAACCGTCCATCCCGCCAGCCTTGACAAGGTGGCCGCGATGTCCGCCATCCACGCATGCCTAATTTGATCGTGGGCGACAGAAGCCAGATAATCGCCTCCCAGCATGCAGGCCAGTTCAAGCGTCACCAGTCCGGTCAGCAGGATTGTCAGCCCAATCGCGTATAGCCTTGCAACAAAATAGGATCGCGTTTCGGAAACTTTGTATACACCGTTGAGCGTGTCTTGAATCGCCGAAATGCCTACCGAAGCCGACCAGATGGCAGCCACCAGCCCAAACGTCAATTTACCCGAGGAGGCCGCCGCCGTTGTCTCGTTGAACGTACTCAAAACAGTGCCCAGCGCGGCCGTCGGTATCACAAGTGCCAGGTAGTGCAGCAGCTTGTCGTAGATTTGCTCGGCTGACTTAGCCGCAAGGCCAAGCAACGAACTGGCGCTGAACAGCGTTGGAAACAAAGCGAAAAGAAAATAAAACCCCAGTTCAGCCGCGCGCCCGAACAGCCTGTCTGCCAGCAGCGATTTCCACGTCCTCACCGCCACCACCCGCACCGGAATACCTTGCAAATCCCACAAAGACTTCAACGGCAACAACGCAATAAGCTCGTAAGCTCGCGCCTTGCGGTGGCTTCCAGACGGTCCAATTTGGGCAGAAGTAGAAATGGCAGACCTCGTCAACGCTCCAGCTCTGAGTCCGGCAGAATTCCAAACTATCTGGATGGATGGATGCGAGATTCGATGGAGTGATTGCCTGCACCTCAAAAACAAGCACATCCGTTTTTATCCAGCGAAGTCCGCATCTCTGCACGGGACCGATCGCGCGAATGACAATTCCGAGGAGTGAGATGACCCCGGCCTCTTTCGCGGCCTCTATCAAACCGCTCGGCACATTTCGGCATCCCATCCAAAATGGGAGCAGGTAAAATTCGCCATCATTTTCAAGCCAAAAGCCGTGCAATCGAGAACCGCGCACATCGACCGCTCACAATTTCCTGCTCTTCCTGGATTTGGGCTGTCTTCCTATTACTGGCAATTTCGGCAGGCTCATTCGATCTCAACGCACAGACCACTCCATCCAAGCAGGTCCCCGAAACCGCTCCGGCAACTCAACAAATCGTAGATTCCTATGAAGGCCAAAATGTAACTTCGATTCAAATTGCCGGGCGCCCGGATTTGAAAACATCCCAATTCGAGTCGCTGTTCGCGCAGAAACAAGGCCAGCCTTTCTCGAAAGAGAATGTCGAAAAGACCATACAGGCGCTCAAAAGCAACGGACACTTCAAAGCCGTGCAACTCCAGGTCATTCCCGATGCCCAGGGAGTTCGCATCCTGCTCGTCCTCGAGCCTGCCGTCTATTTCGGGTTTTTTTCTTTTCCAGGCGCCGAGCAGTTCTCCTACGCCAAACTCGTTCAGGTAGCTGAGTTCCCTCCAGAAGCCCCCTTCAACACCGACGATGTCGAACAGGATCGGCAGAGTCTGATTACCTACTTTCGCCAGGAAGGATTTTTTCAGTGCGAAGTCCAGCCTGAAGTACAAGTCCAGGCCGCCCACGCGATCGCCAACGTCATCTTCCATGTCACGCTTCATCATCGAGCTAAGTTCGGCGTGGTCGATATTGGGGGAACTCCGCCGGCAACAGCGACCGCCTTGAGCACAAAGCTTCACACCTTGCTCGCTCGCCTGCGCGGCGCCGGCATCCGTCCCGGCAAGAGCTACAACCACTCCACCCTCAACCACGCGCAGTTGTACCTGCAGTCCCAGTTAGAGAAGCAGGGTCACCTCGCCGTTCGCGTGAAATTGGCTGGCGCCGAGTATCATGCCGACACCAACCGGGCAGACATTCACTTCAACATCCACGAAGGCCCCGAAATTCACGTTGACGTGCAAGGCGCTCACCTCTGGAGCTGGACCCGCAAGTCCCTGCTGCCTGTCTATCAAGGCGTCGGCGTTGACCCTGAATCGGTAGAAGAAGGCAGACAGGCCCTGGTCTCCTATTTCCAGGGCAAGGGATACTTCGATGCCAGGGTGGAAACCAAATTCACCAAGCAGGCCAATGGCGACACTATCCTGTACCAGATCACCAAAGAAAAAAAGCATAAGGTCTCGGCCGTATCTCTGTCGGGCAACCGGCAGATACCTTCGTCGCAATTAACGCCCCATATTTCCGTGGAAAAGGCCCACTTTTTTTCACGCGGCAATTTCAATGAAAAGCTTGTACGTGCCAGTGTCGACAACCTCAAAGCCGTGTACGAATCGGAAGGCTTCAGCAGCGTCCAGGTGGCGTCCTCTGTCGATAATCACGGCGGTGATGTGAAAGTCTCCTTCCGCGTGACAGAAGGCCCGCGCGACATCGTCAGTTCTCTAAAAATCGAGGGTGCCGACACCTTTCCACAAAGCAAATATGCCCCCGCGGGCCTCAAGCTGGCAGCAGGTCAGCCGTATTCTCAGGCACACGTCGAAGCCGATCGCGCCAACATCATGGCCAACTATTTAAAGGCTGGCTACCTGACCGCTAGCTTCCGCGAAACCGCCAATGTCGCCGCCAAGAACGATCCTCATCACGTGAACGTGGTTTATCACATTTATGAAGGCCCTCTCGTTTTCGCGGCGGATGTCATTACGCTGGGCCGTATGCAGACACGTCAGCGCCTGATCGATGAAGATGTTTCCGCGATCAAGCCCGGAACTCCCCTCACCGAAACGCAACTTCTCACCGCAGGAAGCCGCCTTTACGACCACACCGGCGTATTCGACTGGGCAGAAGTCGACCCGAAAAGACAGATCACAACGCAAACGAAAGAAGACATCCTAGTCAAAGTGCACGAAGCCAAACGAAATCAAATTACCTACGGCTTCGGCTTCGAAGTAATCAATCGCGGGGGCAGCCTTCCCAGCGGAACCGTGTCCCTTCCCAACCTTCCGCCAATCGGTCTGCCGTCCAATTTCAAAACTGACCAGGCGACATTCTATGGGCCTCGTGGAACCTTCCAATACACCCGTAATAACTTCCGCGGAAAGGGGGAGTCAATTTCCTTTACTGGCTTCGCTGGCCGTCTCGATCAGCGGGTCGCCGCGTACTACATCGACCCAAACCTTCGCTGGTCCCCATGGAAGGCGACCACCTCTCTTTCCTATGAAAACAATGAAGAGAATCCCATCTTCTCATCGCGCCAGGAGCTTGGCAGCTTCCAACTGCAGCGCTACATCGACAAAGCTAAAGCGAACACGCTTTTCCTGCGTTACGCCTTCACGCAAACCGATCTCACCCGCATTGAAATCCCCGAATTGGTGACTGCGGCCGATCAGCACGTGCGCCTGTCTACCATTGGCGTCAACTTTACGCATGACACGCGCGATAACGCTCTCGACGAACACAAAGGCATGCTCGATTCATCGGAGCTGAACTTCAACACCACCAAGCTCGGATCAAGCGTCAACTTCGTCAAGTACAACGGGCAGGCCGCCTACTATAAGGAAGCTTTTCATCACATCGTCTGGGCTAATAGCCTCCGCGTTGGTCTGGCTCAGCCCTTCGCCTCCAGCCGCGTTCCCTTGAGCGAAGCGTTCTTTACCGGAGGCGGCAACTCTCTTCGCGGATTCCCGCTCGACGGCGCAGGTCCACAGCGAAACATCTACGTGTGCAGCAGCGGCCAGACAGCTCCCAATTGCCCTCAAATTCAAGTGCCCAGCGGCGGCAACGAGTTGCTCTTGATCAACAGCGAAGCCCGCATTCCGCTGCCGTTCAAAAAAGGCCTCAGCATCGTTGGCTTCTACGACGGCGGAAACGTCTTTCCCAATGTCGGCTTTCACGACTTCACCAAGTTATATTCCAACAACGTCGGCGTGGGGCTTCGCTATGCAACCCCGGTCGGTCCCGTTCGCATCGATCTTGGCCGCAATCTGAATCCCGTCCAGGGTGTGCAGGCAACGCAGTACTTCATCAGCATCGGACAAGCGTTCTAGCGAGGAGCTCCAGTGAACAACTCCATGCCCCCCAGCACTCCTGAATCAGGTTCGTCCGGGAAGCCGACGCACCGCCGCTCGCGTATTGTAAGAATCTTCGCGTGGTCTGTTGGCGCACTCTTCGTCCTCGTTCTGCTGCTCGCGCTCACGGCAACCATTCTCTTGAACAGTCAACGCTTTCACGACTACGTCTTAGCTCGTGTCCAGCAGCAAGCAACTGAAAGCCTTGGCGTACCTGTCCATCTGCAGAATTATTCTCTCAATCTTGCAGCCCTGAGTCTCGATCTGTACGGACTTACCGTCGAAGGCGCCGCCCCGTACGCCAATCCTCCCCTGCTTCAGCTTGACCATGCTCAGGCCTCGGTTCGTATCGTTTCGATCTTTCAGCGCAAATGGTACCTCGACAATGTGCGGCTCGATCGCCCCATCGTGCGCGTCTATGTCGATGCCCATGGAGTCTCTAACATACCCACCATCAAGAGCAGCGGGAATTCCAGCAGCAACACCAGCATCTTTGACCTCGACATACGTCACACGCTTCTAGACAACGGCGAAGCTTATTACAACGACCGCAAGGCCTCCCTCGACGCCGACTTGCGCAACCTCGATTTCAGCGCCTCTTTCAACCCCGCGCAGAAGCAGTACGTCGGTCATCTTTCTTACTCAGACGGACATTTAGTCTCAGGGATTTTCAAGCCCATCCCGCATCAGCTCGATGCAACCTTCGACGCAACACCCAGTAACTTCCGCCTCACCAGTGCCAGATTGGCCAGCGGTCCTTCCCAAGTGAACCTGACTGCAACGCTGCAGAATTACACCGCCCCGCAAGTCGATTTGCGCTACGACGCCTATGCGGATGGGAAGCAAGTCCGCGAGATCCTCGGAAATGCTAACGTTCCCGCAGGCGTAGTTCACCTCAGCGGCACCCTGCAATATCAGCAAGTCGCCAATCGCACACTTCTCGACTCTCTCGTCGTCAACGGTGATCTCAATAGCTCTCAACTTGAAGTCAACACGCCCACGCTCCGCGCACGAGTGAGTAATCTGCTGGCGCACTACAGCCTTGCCAACGGTGACGCCAACTTGCAGCGCCTTCAAGCGTCTCTTCTCGGCGGAAGCTTGGTCGCATCAGGGCAGATGACATCCATCAGCGGTGACTCACACACCAGCATCAAAGCAGCGCTGTCGAATATCTCCCTTGCAGACGCAAAAAGGTTAGCCGGATCTTCCGCTGTCCCTCAGAACGTAGCGATCACCGGAAAGCTGAATGCCCAGGCTACCGTCGTCTGGGGTAAGTCCATCGACGACTTGGTTGCAAACCTGGACGCCACGGTGGATGGCCGCGTGGTGCAAGTCATCCACACTCCTGCCCAGCCAGGCTCATCTCAGCCGGCCTTAATCCCCATCAACAGTGCGATCCACGGCACGTATCAAGCGCGAGGAAAGCAGATCCAGTTCAAGCAGAGTTATCTGCGTACTCCCAAGACAGACCTCACTCTGAACGGCCTTCTGAGCAACCGCTCAAACCTGAACATCGCACTACAATGCGAAGATCTCCGCGAAGTTGAAACCATCGCCGACGTCTTTCGCCAACCCACACCCGGCCAGCCCCTGCAGCCGCTCGGGCTCGATGGCACCGCATCTTTTCAAGGCGCTGTCCACGGATCCCTTTCTACGCCGCACCTCACCGGCAAATTTCTCGCCTCCAATTTTCATGTCCACGGTAGCTCATGGAAGCTGCTTCGCACCAACATCGACGCGAGCCCATCCCAGGCCAGCCTCCAGCAGGCTGAGCTCCAACCCGCGTCGCATGGTCGCATTAACTTCAACGCCAGCACTGGCCTCACGCAATGGCAATTCAAGAACACCAGTCCTCTCCAGGTTCAACTCGACGCTTCACAACTGGCCATCGCTGAACTTTCAAAGGCAGCCGGAGCCTCCATCCCTGTAACCGGCACTCTCAACGCATCGCTCCGCTTGCACGGAACCGAGCTGAACCCTGTCGGAAACGGATCGGTAGCTCTCACTAATGTCGTTGCCTATGAGGAGCCCATTCAATCCATCAAGCTTGCCTTTGATGGCACCGGAACACAGGTTCATGGCGATCTTTCCGTCAACCTTCCTGCCGGCAATCTTGTGAGCAAGGTGGATGTCCAGCCGCAGCAGAAAACCTATACCGCGCAAGTCTTCACCACCGGCATCGACCTCGCGAAGTTACAGGCGCTCAAGTCAAGAAACATGGATGCCACCGGCGTGCTCACCTTGAAAGCATCAGGCCAGGGCTCATTCGATAATCCGCAAGGCGATGCAGTGTTGGCGATACCACAGCTCGTCGTTCAGAAGCAGACCATCAGCGGCTTGAATCTTCATCTCAACGTTGCGAACCATATCGCCAACGCAAATCTCACCAGCTCGGCAGTCAACACATCCATCCGCGCAAACGCCAAAGTCAACCTTACCGGCGACTACCTCACCGATGCCAATCTGGACACACAGGCTATTCCATTCGCGCCTCTCGTCGCCGTCTATGCTCCTGCTCAGGCGGGCATGCTCACAGGTC
>CAILBQ010000094.1 GCA_903832475.1 uncultured Acidobacteriota bacterium
CACCTGCGCAAATCGAAACGATCCGTCGCTGGTGCTGGTAAAGCTCTTCACGTCGCGCGTCTTGTCATTCTTCAGAAATACCGTAGCTCCCTGAACAGGCGTGCCGGTATCATCCACGACTTTGCCCTGGATGGTGCGCTGCCCAAAGCTTTGCGCTTCCACCGTCGGCGCCGTCCAATTCAGAAAATCGTGACGGGCCGGCAGCGCGCTGATGACTGCCATCGCCGCCAGGCTGCCCGCGATCCACAACAGGCCGCGATTCCTGTGGAAACAAGCCGCCAGTACACGGGTCGAACCGGCGTTGTTGTTGCTCTTCGTACCGGTCATGCTGGAATTCACTCTTCTTCCTCTTCCTCGTCCAGTAGCTCGTCGTCTTCCTCGTCCAGCTTGTCCTCGTCAACATGGGCAAGCTCGAGCGGCTCCGTGCCGACGATTTCAAATTCCGTGCCGCACTCGTCACAGGCGACGATGTCGCCTTCATCCACTTCGTCCACTTCAAAATCCAGCGGGGTATCGCATTCCGGGCAATTGGGCATAATGCCTTCTCCTAGGTCTGAACAACCGTCAAATGTCGCACCGCATACGCATTATGATGACAGCACTGCATGGTGGGACTCCGCATAGTTTTAGATCTCAGGCCGTTTCGGGTCAAGCGCCGCAGTCACCAGTTGCCAAATTCACTCCTCTGGAGACAGAAAACACGATGAATGCGACGAAGTTGTTCCAACCGCTGCCACGCTCGTTTCCCGTGAAGTCCGCTGCTCTCTGCGCATCCCTCGTCGCCCTGTTGCTGGCCTCGGCCGTCATCTCTTCCGCCCAACCAGACTATCAACTGCATGCCACGCCCGTTTCCGCCGCCCCCGCCGACCCAGCCATCGCCGCCGCCCTGACCCAAATCTCCGACGCGCGCATCCGTAAGACGATTGAGACCCTGGTTGGTTTCGGCACCCGCAACTCCCTTTCCAGCATGGAGACCGACCTTCCTCCCGGCCAAGGCGTGAAAGCCGCCGCCGACTGGCTTTTCTCCCAGTTCGAAGCCATCTCCAAGGACTGCAACAACTGCCTCGAAGTCAAGCGCGACACCTTCATCGCCGACCCCAAGAGCGGCGAAGGCGGCCAGTGGGCTAAGCGCGTCCCTCGCCCCACCGAAATGACCAACGTCTACGCCGTCCTCCGCGGCGCCAATCCAACCCAGACCCCCGCAGCCGCAAAGCGCATGTATCTGGTGACCGGCCACTACGACACTCGCAACACCGACGTCCTCGACGACCACGGCGCTGCTCCCGGCGCCAACGATGACTCGAGCGGCGTCGCCGTCTCGCTCGAATGCGCCCGCGTCCTCTCCAAACTCAAGCTCCCCGCCTCGCTGGTCTTCGTCGCCGTCGTCGGCGAAGAGCAGGGCCTGCTCGGCTCCGCTCACCTCGCCCATCTCGCACGCACCGAAGGCTGGCAGCTCGAAGGCGTCCTTAACAACGACATCGTCGGCGGCAACACCACCCCCGGCGACACCCTGCAGCGCAAAGACACCGTTCGTGTCTTCTCCGAAAGCTACCCCGCCGCAGCCACCCCCGAGCAGCTGCAGAAAATCCGCGCCCTCGGCCAAGTCGATGATTCTCCCAGCCGCGAACTCGCCCGCGCCATGGCCGACGCCGCCCGCACCTACACCAGGCGAAACGATTTCGCCCCCTTCCTCGTCTCCCGCCCCGACCGCTACCTCCGCGGAGGCGACCACACCAGCTTCAACAAAGAGGGCTTCGCCGCCGTCCGCCTCACCGAGTGGCGCGAAGACTTCAACCACCAGCACCAGAACGTCCGCGTCGAAAACGGAACCCAGTTCGGCGACCTCCTCCAGTTCGTCGACTTCGCCTACGTCCAAAAAGTAGCTGCGCTCAACGCCGCAACTCTGGCCACGCTAGCCGCCTCTCCCGGCATCCCCACCGACGTCAAAATCGACGCCAGACAGCTCGAAAACGGCACAACCCTCACCTGGAACGCACCCGCCGGCGCGCCCAAGGACTTTCACTACGAGCTCCTCTGGCGCGAAACCACTGCCCCCGACTGGCAATTCTCCCAGCCCGTCCAGGCCACGAGCGGTCCCGTCTCGATCACCGTCCCCGTCTCTAAAGACAACGTCATCTTCGGCGTCCGCACCGTCGACCCCGCCGGCCATCGCAGCCTGGTCGCCACTCCCTGAATGCGGCTCCGCCCGATCCTTCTGCTATCTTCCTCGCTATGACGAATCGCATGCTCGCCTGGCTGCGAGGCCAGCCCAAGTTATGGGTTCACCTGCAGCAGACCCCCATGCGGCGACTGGCGGTCTTGCTGGTCGCTGTCTTTCTGCTGTTCTCGGTCATCGGCTTTTACGTCGACCTCATGTCCGGAGCCACCCTTCCTTACTCCGTTATCGTGGTCACGGCGGCACTTTCCGGCCTGAATGGTGTGACTTGGGTTCTTGTTCTGGCGCGGGGACCCGTCTTCGCCATCCTTCTGCTCGCTATCGCCGAATACTTCAACAACAACCTCACCCGCGCCGCAGGCTTCTTTACTGAGTTTGTACTGCACTCCCCCGCCGTTTCCCAGGAACAGGGCATCCGCTTCGCCGCCACGTCCATCATGGTCCTGGTCATCGCGTCCTATATCTGCTTTTCCCGATACATGGCCATCAATGGCAAAGAAGCTTACCGCCTCAAGACTGAACTGACCTTGGCCCACGGCATTCAGAAGACTCTGGTGCCCCCGATTTACAGTCACTCTTCTTGCTTTGAGATTTACGGCATCTCCGAACCCAGCGACAAAGTCGGCGGGGATTTGGTGGATCTCGTCCAGCTGCCCAACGGCGATGCCGTGGCCTACCTCGCCGACATTGCCGGCCACGGACTGCAGGCCGGCATCCTCATGGGCATGTTGAAGACTGCGGCGCGTACCGCCCTCACCGACGCCGGCCCGACGGTGGGAGACCCCGATACCGGCGCGTCGACCTTATCCTCGCTCATGAGCCGCCTCAACATCATCCTTCCCCAGGTGAAGGAAGCGCACATGTACGCTACCTTCACCGCGCTTCGGCTCAATGCCGACGGCCTTTCCTATTACGGCATGGCCGCCAGTCCCCCGCTACTGCACTGGGTCGCAGCCGACAAAACCATTGCCCGCGTCGAAGAGCAGCAGTTCCCGCTCGGCCTCCTGCCCGTCGCCGAATTCGGCGCCAGCGCCTTCACCATGGCCGCTGACGACGTAGTCCTGATCGCCACCGACGGCATTCTCGAAGTGACCTCATCCCGCGGCATCGAGTTTGGCGCAGCGTCCCTTGAAGCGGTCGTCGCCGCTCACATCAACCTCTCTCTGCCGGAAATGGCCGAAGCTATCCTCAAGACCGTCCGCGCGTACGGCAGACAGCTCGACGACCAGACCTTGCTCCTCGTCCGCCGCAACCGCACTGCCAACGCGAACTGAACAGGCCGCCAAATACTCGAATGCCGTCATCCTGGCTTGTCCGCCGGTTCCGGCCTTTTATGATCAGCCCGGGTCTGGCACTGCTGCCGAGGGCGCCGGCGCGGAGCGATTCAGCATTACCAGAAACTTCATCCCCTCAAAGTCCACACCCAATCGGATGGAGTCACCGGAGAGCGTCCCGTCACAGTTGACCGTGTAGTTCCCAAAGTCAAAATGGAAGGCACATACATTTCCCCATACCTTGCCATCGTAAATGTTGATGGTGCTGCCTCCTGCTTCGTTGGTTCCCGTCAGAGTGACGCCATCCGACATCAACGTAAATCGTATTGGATCGGCGGTGCCGTTCAGTTCGGTTAACACGCCTTCCCATTGCCCGTTGAAGCCTGAGTCTTGGGTCACGGTGCTCTCCTTTTGAGCTGCATCAAGTTCGACCGCGAGACGGCTACGCGCTCAAATCGTCGTTTCGTTGAGCCAACTGCCCAGGACGCCTTGAGGAAGCCCGAACTCCCCATGTATCTGCAGTAGTGCAAGCTTTATAGCACTCCCGAACCGATGCTGGCCGATCCTCCAGTGTCCACCAGCCGGCCTGTGCCCGAAATAACCGGCCCAGAACGGCGCCCACATCCCGAAAGCGTCACGCCCGCAGTATTCGTTCCACATCCACGAGTCGCCCGCATGACACGTTGCATCCCAACCATGTACGCTCTCCACAGCTATGTCCAGATTCGGTTCGGTTCAATTCGCGCTCCCCGATTTCACCGGCGCCACCCGTCGGCTGATCCTGTGGAACCTGGGCGCCTTCTTTGTCCTCCTCCTGCTGACCGCAGCCCGCCTCGTCGACCCACAGGCGGTCTTGTCGCACTTCGGACTCTATCCGCCGAACTTCGCCGCCGGTCAAATCTGGCAGCCCGTCACCTACAGCCTCATCCATTTCTCCATCCTCGGCACAGCCTTCGAACTGCTTTCCCTCTGGTTCCTCGGCGGCTTCTTGGAATCGATGCATCCCGACCGCTGGGTCACGGGCCTCTACGTCTTCTCCGTAATCGGGGCCGCACTGACCGCCGTCCTCATCTACGCCGTCGGCATCGGCACCGGACATCCTCAGCCCCTGGTCGCCATTACCGGCTGCCTCGGCGGCATTTTCGGCCTGCTCACCGCCATCGCCCTGCTTCACGGCGATGTGCAATTCCAGATGTTCTTCGTCATCGGCGTCAAGGCCAAGTATCTGGCCATCATCTACACCCTCATCGCCCTCGCCCAGACCTTCGGCGAACAGCGCGTCTACGCCTTCGCCCAACTCGGCGGAGCCGTCGCCGCCATCCTCTACGTGCGCCTCGCCACCCGCCGCGGAGTGTCTTTCGCCGTGAGTGAGAGCATGTATGGCCTGCGCAACAAGTACTACCGCTGGAAGCGCCGCCGCGCCGCCAGCAAGTTCCAGGTCTACATGAAAAAGCAGGGCCGCACCGTCCGCTTCGACGGCCAGGGCCGCCTCATCGACGAAGACGACGTCAAGCACGACGACCGCAAACGCTGGAACTGACTTTCCCCAACGTCTCCCCAATTTATCCAGCCAATCGACATCCCGCTCATCGACGATAATCACCCTGAGACGTTTCCCATGCCCAAATCCCAAAAAGCATCCCCCGCCGTCCCCTATCTCCGCAAGGAGGGCCTCGCCTTCCTCCGCTCCATGGTCCGCTACAACAACCAGGACCCCGTCGCTGCCCGCGAATGGTTCCAGTCCAACAAACCCACCTACGAAGCCGAGCTCAAAGAGCCCATGCTGGCCATCATCCGCCGCGTCACCGACGCCATGACCGACTTCGCCCCCGACCACGTTCGCCCCGCTGAAAAATCCTTCTTCCGCATCTACCGCGACACGCGCTTCTCCAACGACAAGCGCCCCTACAAAGACCACATCGCCGCCTGGTGGTCCCACACCGCCCTCGAAAAGACCTCCGGCGCCGGTTTTTACTTCCACATTGCGCCTAAGGAAGTCACCATCGCTGCCGGCGCCTACATGCCCGAAAAAGAGCAGCTTGCCGCCATCCGCCACTGGCTCGTCGACAACCACGAGTCCTTCCGCGCCCTGCTCACAAAACCCGCACTCCGCAAAGCATTCAGAGAGTTCGAAGCCAACGCCCTCAGCCGCCCCCCCAAAGGATTCCCCGCCGAGGACCCGGCCCACCCCGGCCAACCCCACCCCGCACTCGATCTTGTCCGCTGCCGCCAGTGGGGCATCGCCGCTACCCTCCCCGTCGAGGCCGCCCTCGACCCCAAATTCGCCGACGTCCTCATCCGCCATTTCAGGCTCGCCGCCCCCATCGTCGCCGCCCTGAATACCCCCATCGCCGCCTCTCTGGAAGAGCCCGCCAAGCCGCGTCAGTCGTCCCTTTTCACGCTCCCAGGTACCCCAAAAGTGGCAAAAACCCGCTAAATATGGGACAAAAACCGAGGTATTCGCATAAATACCCCATAATTCCTGTGGAAATGTGCCTTTTGCCGTTGACTTTGCCCTCTCAAAAGACGCAAGGTATCCATCGACAGGTTTCTCCGGACCCGCGTCATTCCTAGGGATTTGCGTGCAGGTTGCCTTGACGCCCTTCCCCCGCGGATTCCACCCACCCGGACTTCCTGAGGCAACTGAATCCCGCTCGTAACAAGTTCAAAATCGCGCCAAGGCAAACAGCCTACGCGCCAAATCGGAGGAAATACAGAATGGCAACAGGATTGACCAAAACCGCCCTGATCCGTCAGATGGCCGAGAAACTCGAACTCACCAACAAGCAGGTGGGCACCTTCTTTGACTTGCTCGCTGAGACTGCCGTCAAAGAAACCAAGAAGAATGGCGTATTCATCATCCCCGGCATCGGCCGCTTGGTGAAAGCAGAGCGCAAGGCCAGCGTCGGCCGCAACCCCCAAACCGGCGCTGCCATCAAGATCAAGGCCAAGACCGTGGTCAAGTTCCGCGTCGCCAAAGCCGCCAAGGATGTCATCGCCCCCGTCAAGAAGTAACTTCGAGGGGTACCTGCATCACGCTTCACCAGGGAGAGCCCTCGCGGCTCTCCCTCTTCTTTTCCCTTCAATCCAGCCTGCCGGCCCCAATCCGTGCCACTTCTTCTCAGGACTGGCATCCATGTCGGTATGTCCCTGTCCGCTAACCAAAGCTCAGGCCCACCCGCTGCCACGCTCTGGCTGCTCCGTCTCGAGGGCCTGGCTGCCGCAGCCGCAGCTGCCTTCCTGTACCACGGCACCGGCGCCAGTTGGTGGCTCTTCGCTCTGCTCTGGCTGGTTCCCGATCTCTCCATGCTTGGCTACCTCGCCGGACCGCGCTGGGGCGCCCGCTGCTACAACTCCGTCCACACCTATCTCGGGCCAGCCCTTCTGCTCGCGGCGGCCCTCCTGGCCCGACAGCATTCCCTCCTGCCCTTCGCCCTGATCTGGATCAACCACATCGGCATTGACCGCCTGCTGGGCTACGGCCTCAAGTCATCCAAGGCCTTCCAGATCACCCATCTCACCCCGCCCTGACTCTTTTCAGGCAACGGATCCCGCCTGCAATTCTCTTGGCAAGCCGTTACCCGGTCGCTATAGTCGGTACACGCTTCTTCCCCAGTAGTTCTCGCAGAGAAACACCACGGCTGCCTGCGATCGCTCGCACCGTGCATCGCTCGCGGAAAACCTGGTGCCTTGACGGCGCCAGGTCACAACTCGCGTACCAGGAGAAACTTTATGAAAATCCTTACTCTCGTCGCCCGCATCCTGCTTGGCCTCGAATTCTTCGTCTTCGGACTCAACGGCTTCTTCCACTTCATTCCCATGGGAGCCCCACCTGCGGGAGTCGCGGGAATCTTCATGACCACCCTCACGGCGACTCACTACTTCTATCCCATCGCGTTCCTGCAGGCGCTCTGCGGACTTCTCTTCCTGGTCAATCGCTACGTCCCGCTCGCCCTCACCCTCATCTGCCCCATTCTGGTGAACATTCTTATGTTCCACGCCCTGATGGCTCCCACCAACATCGGCCCTGGCATTCTCGCAACCGTCTGCTGGCTGATCGTCTACTGGGCCCATCGCCCCGCCTTCAAAGGAATCTTCGCGCAAAAATCCCCAGCCTGAAAAGTCTCCGTCTTCAATCCGCGACCTCAGAAGGTCTAAGGGTAAGCCGGTCAGCCTGAGCGAGCGCAGCGAGTCGAAGGACGGGCTCAAGCCTTTGCCTCTGCTTGTCTCTCTGTCAGACCCTCAGGGGAATCTGCTTCCCCACAAGGCCGAGTCCAGATCCGGGTGCCACATCTGACCAGCGACATCGGTCAGATGCGGACCACTCTTCCGCCATCACGACGACGCCGCTTCTCCACCCTTCAGCCCATCCACTGGCAGCAATACCGCAAACACCGTCCCATGCCGCTCCTCGCCTGAACAACTGCGCACCGTGATCTTCCCGCCATGCTTGCGAACGATCCCATCGCTGACCCACAGCCCGAGTCCCGTTCCCGTATCCGCCTTGGTCGACACGAACGGCTCGAAGATCTGCGAAATCATCTCTGCCGGAATCCCGGAACCAGTATCCGCCACCACCACCCGCAACCCACGCTGGCCCGCGCGGCGCACCCGCACATGCAGCCGTCCGCCATTCCCCATCGCATCTAGCGCATTGCCGATCAGGTTGGCAAACACCTGCCTCAGCTCATCGCCGAAGCAATACAACATCAAATCGTCTCCATAGTCCCGGGTCACCTCGACCGAGAGCCCTCGCAGCCGCGCCGCATACACCGTCACCACCTGCTCCACAATTTGCCCTACATCCACCCGTGCCGGCGCCGTCGATTGCTTGTAGAAGCGCAGCGTCTGCGTTGCCACCTGCGCCACCCGCGTCAGCTCCTGGTCGGCCAGATCCAGAAAGCCCCGCGTCGTCTCGCTCAGGCTCTCGTCGATCCTGGCCAGGTACAGAGCATTGGTCACCGAGGCCAGCGGATTGTTGATCTCATGCGCCACGCTGGCCGCCAGCCGTCCCATCGCCGCCAGCTTGTCCGACCGCCGCAGCGCCTGCTCCGCCAGCTTCTGCTCATGCACTTCCGTCGAACTGCCAAACCAGCGCGCAATCTTGCCCTGCTCGTCCCGCACCGGCATCGCACGCGTAAGAAACCACCGGTACACCCCATCGTGCCGGAGCAGGCGATGTTCCTTCAAAAACGGTTCGCTCGTCTGTGAACAGTGCCTCCACGCGTCGATCGTGGCCGGCAATTCTTCAGGATGAATGAACGACTCCCAGCGAATTCTCGAGATATCCTCGGCCTTATATCCCGCATATTCCAGGAAGCGCCCATTGCAGTAACTGCAGGCTCCGCCCTGCTCTGTCACAAAAATCAGCGACGGCAGACTTTCCGCCAGCACCCGAAACCGCTGCTCGCTTTCGCGCAGAGCCTGCTCTGTCTCCTTCAATCGCCCTATGTCCAAGTTGATCCCCACCCACCCTGTAACCTGGCCGTTGTCATCCAGCACCGCAGCGCCACGCGCCAACGTATGATGCCACTTTCCATCCACACCCATGAATCGGTGTTCTGCATCCCACGGCTCCGCCGTCTTCGACCATCGTTCCCAACGAGGAAGGTTCCGTGCCGCATCTTCCGGGTGCAGCGCCTTTACCCAGCCCAGACCCAGGCTCTCTTCAAAGGTCATCCCCACCAGCCGCAGAAATGAATCGCTCGTATAAGTATTCCCTCCATCGGCATCGCAGGCCCACACGCCGTAGTCGATCGCTTCTCCAACGGTCCGGTACATCCGTTCGCTCTTGCGCAGCGCCGCTTCGACCTCCTTCTGCTTCGATAAATCCTGAATGAACCCAATGAAGTGCTCGGGAAAGGTCTCCATCGACGCATATCCGCACAAAATCGGCACCCGGCTGCCGTCCTTGCGGATGTACTCCTTCTCGTACGGCGTACAGCTCCCCCGCCTCATCGCTTCGGCAATATGCTCCCGATCCCGTTCCACATACTCAGCGGGCGTCATCCAGTCCCAACGCACCAGGCCAGCCTCAAAGTCCTCGCGCGTGTACCCGACGATGCGCAGGAATTCGTCATTGACTTCACTGAATCCGCCCTCTCGATGCGGCGTCCCAATCCCCAGCAGATCCGACTCAAACAGCTTGCGAAAACGCTCTTCGCTCTTGCGCAGCGCCCGCTCTGAATTCTTGCGCTCGGTAATGTCGAAAAGCGTCCCGCTGAATCGGACCGGATGCCTGCTTTCCCCTTCGCCCTCACAGCGAACCTGGCCGCGTAGA
>CAILBQ010000095.1 GCA_903832475.1 uncultured Acidobacteriota bacterium
AGCGAGCGCAGCGAGTCGAAGGACCCGCGGCTGTTCTTGCTTTTCTTTCTGTCATTCCCGCAGGGAATCTGCTTTTCCCGTAGTCAGACACCCAGCAAGCCGAGGAGGGAATCATGACCCAGCCGACCACTCCCCTCCGCCTCGTCTTCTGTGGCACCCCGGCCTTCGCCGTTCCCACCCTCGAAGCGCTTCTCATCGCTGGTCACGCAGTTTCGCTCGTCGTCACCCAGCCTGACCGGCCGGTGGGCCGCAAGCAGATCCTCACCCCGCCGCCGGTCAAGCAGACCGCCCTGGCTCTCCACCTCGAAGTCATCCAGCCGGAAAAGATCAAGACCAACGCAGAATTCCGCGCCCGCCTCGAAGCAATTCAGCCCGACGCCATCGTCGTCGTCGCCTACGGCCGCATCATTCCCAAATGGATGCTCGATCTGCCGCGACTGGGCTGCATCAATCTCCACGGGTCATTGCTGCCGAACTATCGCGGCGCCGCACCCATTCAATGGGCGGTGGCGAACGGCGATTCGGTCACCGGCAACACCACCATGCTGCTCGAAGAGGGCCTCGACACCGGTCCCATGCTGCTGCAGCAGCAGGTCCCGATTCTCCCCGAACAAACCTCCGTCGACCTCTTCGAGATCCTCGCCCGCGAAGGTGCCCCGCTGGTCGTCGAAAGCCTCGCCGGCCTCGCCGCCGGTAGCCTTCACCCCACGCCACAGGACCACGCCCAAGCCACCCTCGCCCCCATCCTCGATCGCGAAGACGGCCGCATGGACTTCGCCGCCCGCACCGCAACCGAGCTATGGAATCGCTGGCGCGGCTTCCAACCCTGGCCCGGCGCCTTTACAGCTCTCGCAGGCAAGAAGATCATCGTGAACCAACTTAGCCCGGCATCGGACGTGCCGACGAAGCTCCAGCCCGGCGAACTCCTGTCAACCGACAACCGTCTCTTTGCCGGCTGCGCCCACAACACCGCCCTCGAATTCCTCGAAGTCCAGCCCGAAGGCAAGAGCCGCATGTCCGCTGCCGACTTCCTGCGCGGCAACCCCATCGTGCCCGGCGCCAAACTCGGCGAATAAGGCTCCAAAATCATGACCCCCAAACCCCGACCCTCCGCCAAGAAGATCGCCGTCAGCCCCTCGTCGAAACCGCCTGACGTCAAGATCGAGGTGGTGCCGGTCAAGCTTTCCGCAAAAGCCGCCTCCCACGCCGTCTCGCCCGGCCGCCGCGAAGCTTTCGTCATCCTTCTCGAACTTGAAAAATCGGACGCCCACGCCGATACTCTGCTGCGCTCGCCCCGCATCGACGCTCTGAGCTCTCAAGACCGCCATCTTGCCACCACGCTTGTGATGGGCACCCTGCGCTGGCAGATTCGCCTCGACGCTCTCATCCGGCCGCTGCTGTCGAAGCCCAACGCCCGCCTCGACGCGGAGATCCGCATCGCCCTTCGCCTCGGCGCCTTCCAGCTTCTCTACCTCGACCGCATCCCCGCCCACGCCGCCATCGGCGAAAGCGTCGCCCTGGCCAAGCTTGCCGGGCACAAATTTGCCTCCGGCATGGTGAACGCCGTCCTGCGCAAGCTCGCCGCTTCGTCCGGCGCCCATCCCTCACTCACACCCGCTTCACCCACACTCACACACGCTACTTCGACGGCTCATCCCGCCTGGCTGGTGGAACGTTGGGTCGCCAACTACGGCCTCGAAGCCACCCGCGCGATCTGCGAACATGGCCAGCGTGCGCCGGTCCTCACCCTCCGTCTGGATTCCCCAGAGCGCGAAACGGAATTGGCAGAGCAGGGAATCGCCCTCGCTCCCGGGCTTTTGCTTACGGCTGCGCGCCGTGTGCTCTCTGGCGACATTCCCGCTGCCTTCAAAGCCGGGCACCTTCAGATTCAGGACGAAGGCTCCCAGCTCATCGCCGAACTCGCCTCCGCCGCCTACCCCGGCGCCACAAGAATCCTCGACGCCTGCGCCGCTCCCGGCGGCAAGACCTTGATTCTCGCGGAACGTTTTCCGCAAGCCCAGCTCACCGCGTGCGAACTCAACCCTGCGCGCCTGTCCGCGCTGCGCAATCGGCTGGCCGCCATCCCGTCGGCGTCAAACGTCCAGTTCCTCGACGCCGACGCCGCCCAGCTTCCCGGCGATCCTTCCTACGACCTGGCGCTGGTCGACGCCCCGTGCAGCGGCACCGGCACCCTCGATCGCAACCCGGAGATCCGCCACCGTCTCCAACCCGCCGATCTGGCCCGTCATCACGACCGCCAGTCCGCTATCTTGCAAGGCGTTCTCCGCGCCTGCGAAGAGTCTCCCGACGCACGCGTTCTCTACTCCACCTGTTCGCTGGAGCCAGAAGAAAACTCCCAGGTTGTCGCCGAAGTTCTGGCCGAGAACCCGCGGTGGCAGCAACTCAGCCTCGCCGAAACCATCCAGCGCCTGGCATCCACCCACCGCCTCGTCCCCGAAGCCGCCGGCTCGCTCATGGCCGGCCTGTCCCCGGATGGCGCCTTCACTCTGCTCCCGAGCGAAGCTATTCCCACCGACGGCTTCTACGCCGCCCTTCTCAGTCTCAAGCTCTGAAGTCCCTGAGTCCCTGCCTTGCTCACTTCACCACAGTCAGCGCCACGGTCGAGCCGACCTCGACCCGCCAGCCCGCCGGCGGCGACTGGCTCAGTACCGTTCCCGGCAGCGCCGTAGCTCTTGCAGGAAGCACCGGGGCCGCGGGAGTGCCCGGCTGCCCCGGCGCCGACTGCGATTCAGCGCTCGTCGCACTCGGCCCCGGCACGGCCTGCGCCGCAACCGCCGCCCCGACCGCTGGAATCGAGCTTAGCGGCACATCCACAAACCGGGGCTCGGCCGACTTGATCCCCACTCGAGCCAGCGCGGCCTGCGCCGCCACGACCGGTATCCCCACGAGGTCCGGCATCACGAACCCGTCGGTGGTCGTGTCGTCCGGCCCGGCGACCAGCAGGTTCACGCTGGGCCGCTCGATCCCCTGCGCTTTCGGCGGAGGATCCTGCGCCAGCACGGTTCCCTCAGGCACCCGCCCGTCGGGAAGCTGCGCCGTCGCGCCCGCTTCCAGGCCCACGCGCCGCAGATTCAGTGCCGCCACCCGTTCCGGCGTTCCCGTCACGCTGGGAACCTCGACCTTCTGCGGACCCAGGCTTTCTGAAACCCGCACCCGCCACTCCCGCCGCACCACCGACCCTGGCGCCGGCGATTGCGACAGGATATGTCCCGCCGCCACGTCCGCCGAGTAAAACCGGTCGTCGACTTCGAGATTAAGCCGCAACCCGGAAGTCTGGCTGCGCGCCTCGGCCACCGTCATCCCCTTGAGCGCGGGAACCTTTACTTCCGCCCCGTGAATGGCGAAGTGCATGGTGGTAATCGCCGACACCAGCGCCACCACCACCAGCCCCAGGAGCAGGGAAGCGATCTGAAAGAAATTCCGAATGGGCCGGGTACGAAACTTGACCTTCATTGACGTGACCTTCCCGACTTGACCCTCATGCTTGAATCATTACGGCAGCGGCTCCTGCCCCCCAAAGTCGACTTCAAACGTAATATCCGCCCGCGTCTCCAGCATCGCCGACACCGAGCAGTACTTGTCCTTCGACAGGGCTACGGCGTCCTCAACCGCCTTGCGGCTCAGCGGCCCATGCGCATCGGCAGTGACAGCGTAGGTCAGCAGGATCTTGGTGAAGAAATTGGGTGGCTCGGTCGCCTGCTCCGCCGTGGCATACACCGTCAACGAAGCCAGCGGCTGCCGCTTCTTCTTGAGAATGCTGACCACATCCACCTGCGTGCATCCGCATAGCGCCATCAGCACCACTTCCATGGGCGTCGGCCCCTCGGCATGCTCCGGCGTCACATCAAACCGCAGCGCATGATTCGACTGCGAAAACGCCGTAAATCCCTTGGGATTCGGATCCGTACTGTTCCATTCACTGCGTGCGATCATCGCGTCTTCCTTCCCCCGTCCCTCAGTGCCAGCCTTATCTCAAATTATCCGTCACCGGCTCGGGATGAATCAGCACCTTGTACACCTCGGGACACTCCAGCTTCAGCCGATCCTCAAGCCCGGTGATCACCTCATGCACCCGCTGCATGGTCAACGCATCGGGCAGCGTGCAATGGCAGGAAAGCTGAATATGCTCCCCCGTCCGTCCAACAAGAATCTCGTGCACATCGACAATCTCCGGAAAGCGCCCGGCTGCCGCGCGCAGATGCCGTTCGATCCGCTCGGCTTCGGTCTCGACGCGCCCTTCCTTCGCTATTTGCCCGGCCAGCGTCCGCTGCCGCTCGATCGTCGCCGGTTCGCTTTCGATATGCGTCAGCACCGTCTTCAACTCCGGAACCTCGCGCAGGATCTCGTTTTCCATCGCAGTAACAAAGCTGTGTGCCTGGGCCAGCGTCATGGTTTCGGCCAGCTCCACATGCTGCTCGAGCCGCAGCTTGCTGCCTTCTCCCACGGAGAACGACTGCACGCTCACCTCATGCACCGACACATTGTTGCGCGCCGCGACCGCTCGCACGCGATCGAAGATGCTTTCTGTCGAACTCTGCCGCGGGACGGTGTGAATGACCACATCGGCATCCGGAACCACGCGCTGGACCGCCTCTGTCGTGGCGCGCACCAGCTCACTCGTATGCTCGAAGGTAAAGCTCCTCGGCAGCGCAAGCGTCAAATCCGCAAACGTTGCCGACCCCGCGCGCCGCACCCGCGCCTGTTCGACTGCCAAGACACCTTCCACCGCTCCCACCTCGCGCAGGATGTTGTCGCGCAGCTCCTTGGGAGTGGCATCCAGCAACACGTCCGTTGTCTCCCGCGTCAGCTTCCAGGTCAGCCGTAAAATCATCAGCGAAACCAGCATAGCCGCCACGGGATCGGCATAGCTCAGCCAGCCAATGTGCATCTGGCTTCCCGTCCAAGTCAACCCCAGCCCCAGCAGCACGGCAAGCGTGGACCAGATGTCGGAAGCGAAATGAAATGCGTCCGCCGCCAGCGCCGGGCTGTTGTATTTCCGCGCCACCGCGCGCAGCTCCCGCGAACGCCAATAATCCACCGCGACCGATAACACGAGAACGGCGACCGGCCACAGCGAATGATGCATGACGATCTCATGCAGAAAGATCCGACGCATGGCTTCGAAGATGATCCACGCGCAGGAAACCGCCATCAGCCCGGCTTCCGTAAACGCCGAAAGCGTCTCAAACTTGGCATGACCGTAGGCATGGTCGGCATCGGCCGGCTTGTCCGAAACGCGAACGGAAAAGAACGTCAGCGCCGCCCCGATCAAGTCCAGTCCCGAATGCGCGCCGTCGGACAAGACACCGAGCGATCCGCTCATCAGGCCGGCGGCAATTTTCAGCGCGGTCATCGCCCCCGCCGCCAGCATCGACTGCAGGGCCACATACCGCTTGGCCGCAGTCATCTGCTCGTGAGGGATAGCGGGCGCGTTCATCGGACTTCCAGCCTACAACGTTCCCATCGCATATCGAGTCCGGTCACTCGCTTTTCTCTGTCATGACGGCCGGATCGGGCGCCCGCACGCCCGTAAATAGCCCGGCAATCCCAAAGGTGTACGGCGTCCACATCACATCCGTGAATCCCGCGGCGCGCATCATCGCCAGCATTTCCAGCGGGGGAGGGAACTTGCTCACCGAGGCCGGCAGATAGCTGTAAGCCCCCTCCGTCCCGCCCAGCATGCGTCCGATCGCCGGCAATATGCGCTTGAAATAGAACTGGTAGAGCTTCCCAAGCAGCCCGTCCGGCTCGCTGAAATCGAGAATCCCCACCTGGCCGCCTGCTTTCAACACCCGCGCAAACTCCGTCAGTCCATCCTGATAGTTGGCCAGGTTGCGAAAGCCAAACGCCGTCGTGATCAGGTCCAGTTCCCCCGTGCGCAGAGGCAGATGCAGCGCGTCGGCTTCGACGGCGATCGCGCTGCCATGCTTTCGAAATGGTCCGGAAAACTTCTTTGCGCCTCGGCTCAGCATCTCCCGCGCAAAGTCGGCTGCAATCACCGGCCGCGCCCCGACTGGACGATACTTCAGCAGGGCCATGGTCATATCGCCCGTCCCGCAGCAAATATCCAGCACCGCCGCTTCCGGCCGCCGCAAAACCTCGCGAAACCGCTGTGCCGTCCGCCACCACCAAAGCCGGTCGATATTCGCAGACAGCACATGATTCAGCAAGTCATAACGCGGAGCAATCGAGTTGAACATCGCCTGCACCGCCGCCGACGCGCTCTGCTCATCCCGCGCACCTTCCGGTGTTGCTCCCTTGCTCACTGACTTGCTCACGGCCTTGCTCACGCCGTTGCGACCTTCTCCGGCAGCGGTCTGGCCATGGCCAGCATGTACTGCGCCGCCTCCAGCAACTCGCCGCCCGTGACATCTTCGACCACGCAGGCATCGCCCACGCCCACCGGCAGCACGAACCGCCGCACACTCCCCAGGTGCTTCTTGTCCTTCGCCGTCGCGTCCACCAGCTTCTGCGCATTGAGCTTCAAGGCCGGCAGCGGGCCATATAAATACACCAGCCGCATCAAACGGTCGAATTCCTTTTCGGAAATGCTTCCGCGCTTGCGCCCCAAGTAGAGCGAAGCAATCAATCCCCACCCCACCGCCTCGCCATGCAGCAGCTGCTTGTAGCGCGTCACCGACTCGATCGCATGCCCCAGCGTGTGGCCCAGGTTGAGAATCATGCGCAGGCCGCCCTCGCGCTCATCTTTCCCGACAACATCGGCTTTCATGCGGATCGACGCCGCGATCACTTTTTCGAGCGCAGTGGAATCGCGGCCCAGGATCAGCCGCGCATTCTCTTCCATGTAGCGAACCAGCGACCGGTCGCGAATGATCCCCGCCTTCACGCTCTCAAACAATCCGGCCCGCAGCTCGCGATCGGAAAGCGTCCCCAGCAGCTCCATATCGGCAAACACCGCGAGCGGATGATGAAAACTCCCGACCAGATTCTTCCCCTCGGGCAGGTTCACGCCCGTCTTGCCGCCCACGGAAGAATCCACTTGCGACAAAAACGTCGTCGGTACCTGGAAGTAGTCGATCCCGCGCATGTAAATCGCCGCGAGAAATCCGCCCACATCGCCCACAATCCCGCCGCCAAAGGCGATCAGCAGCGATCCGCGATCGCCTCCGGCTTTGGCCATCTCGCGCAAAAGCTTTTCAACCGAGCGTAGCGTCTTGAACTTCTCCCCTGCCGGCAGCAGCAGGACAATCGGTTCGACGGTGAATGAGCTCAAAAACCGCTTCGACCAGTGATCCCAGATAGCCTGCGAGGTCAGCACAAAGACTCGCCGAGGCAGCTTTCCCGACTTCGTCCCGTGCAGCACCCGCACCATGCGCGGCTCCAGGGAATCAATCAATCCCGTGCCCGCAAATACCTGATATTTCGCCGAAGGCGTCTCTACTCGAACGATCTGCATCTGACCCAATCCTATCGCAGGCGGCTTGCTGCCCCGGCCAGATATACTGGCGCTCGAACTACCCGCTGACTCCCAGCCGCGATCTGCGGCACTGAGCAGCGCAAGAGCGTTTGGATGGATCTGGGACTCAAAGACAAAGTCATCATCGTCACCGGGGGCGGCGCCGGCATCGGAGCCGGCATCTCTCGCGCCTGCCTCGCGGAAGGCGCGCGCGTCGTCATCCTCAGCCGCCCCTCGCAGAACGTCCTCGACTTCATGGAAGAGATGACGTCGGCCACCTGCGAGCTGATCGAGATCAACCTGGAAGACACCGCCCGCTGCAAGGCCGCCATCGAGCAGGTGGAATCCAAATACGGCTCGATCTACGGACTGGTCAACAACGCCGGGGTCAACGACGGCTGCGGTCTTGAGTCGGGCAGCGTCGAGCGATTCCTTGAAAGCATCAACAAGAACCTGACCCACTGCTACGCCTTGGCCCACTACGCCCTGCCAGCACTCAAGCAATCCCAGGGAGCCATCGTCAATATCAGCTCCAAGGTGGCGTTGACCGGCCAGGGTAATACGTCGGGCTACGCGGCGTCCAAAGGCGCACAGCTTGCCCTCACCCGCGAATGGGCAGCGGAGCTTCTCCCCTTCAACATCCGCGTCAACGCCGTGCTGCCCGCCGAAGTCATGACCCCGCTCTACGCCCGCTGGCTCAAGACCCTGGGCGATCCCGACGCCAAGCTGGCTGAAATCAACAGCAAGATCCCGCTCGGCAAGCGCATGACGACCTCAGCAGAAATCGCCGCGGCCACCGCCTTCCTGCTCTCGCCCACCCAGTCGGCCCACACCACCGGCCAGCACATCATCGTCGATGGCGGCTATGTCCACCTCGACCGCGCCCTCACCTAAAAAGAAAAGCGGCGCAGCCATCAGGCTCCGCCGCTCCTTTCGTACAGCCAGCGTTACTTGTGTTCGCCGCCGCCTTCATGCCCGCCATGGGCACCACCGCCGCCACCGTGAGGAGCTTCGCCTCCGCCATGGGCCGCTGGCGCCGCGTGTGCCGCCCCACCACCACTGCGCGGTGCCGCGGCGTGTTGAGGAGCCGCATGCGTCGCGTTAGGCCGCGCTGCCGCCGGACGTGCTCCGCCGTTACCGCGCATCGCTGGGCCGGCATGGCTCTCTGGTTTTGCCGCACCACCCTGCACGCGATCCGGATGCCCGGCAAACGCACGTCCCGCTGCCGCCCCGCCGCCGCCGTGGTAGCGGCCGCCGCCGTCATTGACGAAGCGATGCTCGCCCCAGCCGTGCCCGTATCCCCAGCCGGCCCACGGGCCCATGCCCAGGAAGATCCCGTTGTAAAAGTAGCCCGACCCGTAAAAGCCCATGGGAGCGCACGAGTACGGAGCATAATCGTAGTACCCATACGAGCAAACCGGCTGCACGCCGATGCTGATGTTGATCTGGGCCTGGGCCATCGGTTGCACCGGCCCGGCAGCCGTCATGGCCAGCACGGCCATACCAAGAATCGTGGAAAGGGAAAGAGATTTGAGTCCGCGCATAGATGACCCGCCTTGGAGTCGTTGCATGGGGTGCGGCCTGCGTGAGATGCCACATTGCCCTGAACAACTCCCAGCAACTGCAGCGAACATAAGTTTCATAGATCTGAATGCACGTTCAGGAAACCGCGATCTTCTCGTCAGAATCCCTATCTATCCCTACACCATCACAGTGGGCTTCTAGAAACCCTCCGTC
>CAILBQ010000096.1 GCA_903832475.1 uncultured Acidobacteriota bacterium
AGCTTCCGACAATGCCGCGTACGCCGACGCGATGCGCGCTTTGCACGACAGCCGCTGGGAAGATGCCGCATCGCTCTTCCTGCGCGTGGCCAACATGCACGGCGGCCACGCCGAAAGTGCACTCTACTGGGCAGCCTATGCCGAGAACAAACAGGGCCACGGCGATCGCGCATTGGCGACGTGCGCGGAGTTGCGCAAAGCCGCCGCAGCCAGCCGCTGGCTGCAGGAATGCGGTGCCCTGGAGATCGAAATCCGCAGCGCCAGCGCCCACCCTGTCGACCCCAGCAGCGAGCCCGACCCGCAGCTCAAGCTGCTGGCTCTCAACTCCATGATGAAGAACGATGAGAGCCACGCCCTGCCGCAGATTCGCGCGATCCTGCAAGGCGATCAGCCGGAGGCGCTCAAGGAGAAAGCCTTGTTCATCCTGGCACAGAGCGCTTCCCCGCAGTCCCAGCAAATGCTAACCGAAGTGAGCACCTCCGCTACTGATCCAGCACTGCGCACCAAGGCCCGGGAGATGCTGGCCGCGATCCACGGCGGTACTGCGAACTCGGCCAGGAAGCTACGAGATCGCCGCACATTTCTCGACGTCACGGTCACTGACGCGAAAGGTAGGCCCGTGATCGGTTTGAAGGCTGGCGACATCAGCGTGTTCGACGATGGAAAATCGGTGCCTGTGATCGATTTTCGTCCAGTAGGCGAAGAGAGCGCGGCGAGCGAAGGTTCCGAGAAAGTTGCTGAAGTTGTGATCCTCATCGACACCGTCAATGTTTCGCTGGGCGACGCAGCCGATGAACGCGTGCAGGTGGAAAAGATGCTGCGCGCCGGCGGCGGTAGGCTCCCCTATCCTACGAAGGTCTTGATCGCCGGTGGCACGGGCGCGGAGAAGATCGGTTCCACCACAAAAGATGGCAACGCGATAGCTGATCAGTTGAGTCAGGCCGCTGGGAATCAGCATTTGTTTCGGCGCCTGAATGGGTTTTACTCGGATGCTGCGCTGGCGGAGGCTTCTTTGAGAACGTTGGGTTCCGTCGTCGCCGAAGAGGGCTCTCAGCCAGGAAAGAAAGTGTTCCTCTGGATCAGCCCCGGCTGGCCGCTTCTCGCGGCAGGAGAGAGCTCTACTACCGCCGGCGAGGAACGAACAGCCTTCAGCGACATCGTGGCTCTCTCGACTGGGATGCGCCAAGCCAGGATTGTCCTCTACTGCATCGATCCTCCGCGCACGGCAGGAGGAAATTCGCGTGATTGGTTTCTCTATAAGGACTATATGAAGCCCGTACGCAAATTGAGCAACGCGCGCTTCGGTAACTTAGGCCTGCAGGTGCTGGCCGAACAAAGCGGTGGGTTGGCACTCAATTTCAGCAGTCATTATCTCGCAGAAGAACTCCAGCAAGTCATCGCCGATGCCGGTCCTGGTTACGTACTGGTTTTCGACGCGCCACCGACGAAACAGGCAGATGAGTACCACGAACTCAAGGTCACCGTTGACCGGCCCAAGCTGAAAGTGAGAACCCGCGCAGGTTACTACAACCAGCCTTGAGTGACTCGGGCCAGGCGCCCGGACGCCCGTATACTGAGTTCGCAGCGCTTGAACACGGGGGAGCCATGTACTTTCACATCTTTGGATTTCGCTGGAAGCCGGAAGCCACCGAGGCGCAGAAGGCGCGTGCTACGGTCGATATCCAGGCGTTTCGCGGCAACATTCCCGGCCTGCAGGAAGTGCACGTCGGGCAGAATCAATCGACCAAGGGCCAAGGCTACACCTTCATCGGTGTGATGCGCTTCACCGGCAAGCAGGCCTGCGATGACTACGTGCAGCATCCGCAGCACCAGGCGCTGCTGGTCTGGCTCAAGCCGCTGATCGACCCGATCGAGCTTGATTTCCTGGCGCTCGATTCGTAGGCTCTTGCTGCCACGGTTAGCAACCTTTCACACC
>CAILBQ010000097.1 GCA_903832475.1 uncultured Acidobacteriota bacterium
GGCCCTCGCGGCCTCTGGGCAATGTTTCAGAATGCGCGCGTCCTGCTCGAAATGGCGGACTACGCAAATCGCAACACCGCGCCAGGTGATGCACCGATCGATCCCATGGTCCTCGAAGCCCTGCGCAGCGATGCCATGCAGATTCGTCTCTGTGTCCTGATGGCACTGGCTCAGTATGCCCTCAGCAAGGCGACCGCCGGAGTCAAAGTCAACGCCTTCCGTGCCGCCGACCTCTACAGCGATATGGCCGCTCGTATGACCTCACTCCTTCAGGATCATGCAGCCGTAGTCCTTCCCGACTTCGTTGCTGCCATGTAGTTCTAACCGAAATTGGAAAAGCCCCGAGCCTTCCGGCTTGGGGCTTTCTGTTTGCATTGTCGGCGACCATCTTTAAGCCGGGTTAGCCTTCAAAAACTCGCCGATCTGGGCATATTCCTTGTCATTCAACCCGAAATGCAGCGCCGACGCCATCCCCTTCACCTGCTCTGCGCTTCGTCCACCCACAATCGCCGCCGTAATCGCTGGAGCATGCAGCGTCCACGCAACTGCCACCACCCCCGGCTCCACACCATGCGCCGACCCAATCTCCCGCAGCACTTCGACCAGCTTCAAGTTCCGGCTCAACCGCGGCTCGTTGAACTCCGCCGCCTTCCTCCGCCAGTCATCCTCGGGCATTGCCTTCACCCGCTCAGCGCTCATCCGCCCCGTCAGCAGACCGCTCACCATCGGAGAATAGTTGATGACTCCAATTCCGTTTTCTAAGCAATAAGGCAGGATCTCTGTTTCCACCGCGGGTCGCAACATCGAGTAGGGAGGCTGCAGGCTGGTAATCGGCGCAATCGCCTGCGCCCGCTTCATCTGCTCCACGTTGAAGTTTGAAACGCCGATCCAGCGCACCTTCCCCGCCTTTTGCTGCCGCGCCATCTCCGCCCAGCCCTCTTCAATCTCGGCTTCCGGATTCGGCCAGTGAATCTGGTACAGGTCGATCGTCTCTACCCCCAACCTCCGCAGCGACGCATCCAGCTCCTCGGCCACGGACTTGGAAGTCAGCGACCGGTAAATTGTCCGCTTCTCGTCCCACCGCATCGAGCACTTGGTAAAGATCAGCGGCTTCTCCGCGCGCCCTTTGACCGCCTTGCCGACAATTTCCTCCGAGTGTCCCAGCCCGTAAATCGCGGCGGTATCGATCCAGTTGATGCTCTCGTCGAGCGCCTGGTGGATAGCTCCGATGGACGCATCATCATCCTGCGCGCCCCACGCAAAGTCCCAGTTGCCGCCGCCAATGGCCCAGGCACCAAAGCCGATCGTCGTAAGTTGCAGATCGGAATTACCTAGCTGCTTTAAAGAGAGAGAAGCTGTTGTCATATATCCCTGGTAGATGCAAATATCAGCGCCCGCGCTTCCACAACAAAAGGCGCAGGTGCGGTTTCTAAAACTTTGTTTCGGAATCAGGCGGTTTGAGCCCGACCGATGTCACTACGCCGCGATCAAGAATCGCCCATCGCGCATGATCTGTTCCTGGCCGGCTTCCGATTCCAACCAGATATTGAAACCCAGCCCCACCACGTCGATGTGCGTACCCGACCGCCACGGCGCCCCAGTATGCTCCCCATACGGATTTCCAAACGCGATGTGAATCCCGGGAAACTTTTCATCCTGCAGGATGTTCCCAATCACGCGCTCCACGCCGAGATTCGTTCCAATCGCGAATTCCCCCACACGGTCCGAATTCTCGTCGGTATGCGTATACGCCCAGAAGTCCGCTTCCAGCGCCTTGTTCTCGCTCGAGCAGCTCACAATCCGGTTCCCGGCAATCTCAATGGTTAGCGGAGTCGCCGCCAGCAGCCCATACCGCGCACACAGCCAGTCCCCCACCACCCCATCGACCACAAACCGGCCATTCACCTCGCCCGGCGATGTGAAGCACTCCCCGCCCGGCAAATTCCCCCATTTTTCGGGACTGATGATGCCGCTGGTCTTGAACCATTTGTACCCCGGATTCATGTCGGCGGTAATGTCGGTCCCCGCCGCTGTTGTTGCCCGGATTCGCGTAGCCTTCTTTACGCGTTCCAGCACCTGCTGGCTCAGCCGGTCCACCAGGTTGAAATCCGCGCGCATTCCCTGGCACATGATTTCTGCCGTGATATTCACCATGTGGGCATGCCGCATCCGCCGCCGGTTCACTACGTCGGTCATCTGCATCCGCGACTTCAGTTCGTTCTGCTGCACCTGCACGGCAAAAATAGACACATGAGAGCTTTCCATGTCCGCCAGGACTTCTGAAGGCATGTTCACCAGCGGCCGCGGAGCCAGATCCTCCAGCAGAAACGCATTCCACTCACATCCCCGCTCTGCCAGCTGCTCGCCGATCGAGGCGGCGATCGCCTCCGTCGCCCGGTCTGTAATCAGTGTCACCTTTTCGGTTGGATCGATGCGCAGGCAAGTCGTTACAGCAGATTTCGCGCCCGCCATAAATTCGGCAGGATAGTCCAGGTGCAGCAGTTGGGTCGCCGTCATGTTCAGTCGAAAACTCCATTCACGGGATCAGCCGAGCGAGGCCACCAGCCATCTCCGGCAGATCGGGTGTATCTCCTCAGCCTACTTGAGATTGGATGCAATTGAAACCCGGAAAACCCGCCGAAATTTGACGCATATTCTAACCCGGGAACGAATAAAGCGTCTTTCCGGCAGATTGCACGGATGCGGGTGCCCCCGGTCTCGCTCTTGACACATAGAATCGTGAACCCAGCCCGCGCCCGGAACTCGAGCCCATCCAACCATCCACCCGCCTCGCTCACCCAATACACTGACACTGCACCATCCGAGGTCCCCATGTCCCCCAATCGCCCCACCCCGGCTCCCACCAAGATCGGCATCATCGGCGCCGGCTCTGTCGGAGCCACCATCGCTTACGCGGCCATGATCCGCGGCCTCGCCCACCAGATCTCCCTCTTCGACATCGCCAAAACCAAAGTCGACGCCGAAGTCCTCGATCTCAACCACGGCCTGCTGTTTGCGCCGGCCGCCACCCTCGACGGCTCCGACGACGTAGAGGTTCTCCGCGACTCTTCAATTATCGTCATGACCGCAGGCGCCAAGCAGAAACAGGGCCAGACCCGTATGGACTTGGCCCAGGCCAATGCCGACCTCTGTGCCAAGATCCTTCCCGGCGCCGTCCGTGTTGCCCCCGACGCCATCTTCCTGCTCGTTACCAACCCAGTCGACGTGGTCACAGACCTCGCCCTGCGCATTACCGGACTGCCTCCCGAGCGCGTCATCGGCTCTGGCACCGTCCTCGACAGCTCCCGCTTCCGCTACCTCATCGCCCGCCACTGCGGCGTCGCCCTCCAGAACGTCCACGCCTACATCGCCGGCGAACACGGCGACTCCGAAATCCCCCTCTGGTCTTCCGCCTCCATCGGCTCCATCCCCCTCACCGACTGGAACGTCGCGGCGCACGGCAGCCTCACCGAGTCCGATCGCGACAGCATCCTGCAGAATGTCAAAGACGCCGGCTACCAGGTGATCCAGGGCAAAGGAGCCACCAATTACGCCATCGGCCTCGCCGTCGCCAACATCCTCGAAGCCATCCTTAACGACGAGCAGCGCGTCCTCCCCGTCAGCGGCAAGCTCCACGGCTTCCGCGGTCTCGCCGACGTCTGTCTCAGCCTCCCCCGCATCGTCGGCCGCAAAGGGATGGAGCCCCCGCTTCCCATCCCCATGACCCAGGATGAGGAAAGCGGCCTCCACGCCAGCGCCAAGCGCATCCAGGAAGCGCTTCAGTCGCTCAAGATCGAACAAGCGCACTAGGCGCGCCTTTCCCTCTTGTGAAGGCACGACCGGCTGGTTGTGACTCTGCATATGACTTCGCAATTCGAGTTACGCCGATCTCGTGCAAGCTAGTTGCTTCTCCAGCATGAGTCAGCACAACCGCGCGAAGCAGTTCCGCATCAGTCCTATTGATTTGTAACAAGTTCCGTAGCTCCCCGCATGAAAATGGGCCGGAATCATTCACCCGTCGCTGTAACTCAGCCGCGGACTGTCGAATTCCTGCGCCGTTTCCAGCTCGGCCAGCCCAAAGCACGAATGGAATATAGCTCGCAACGCAACGGACTCGAGTCGGTAGGTGCAATGTGATTGTCCCCGTCATCGAAGAGTCGGAATGGCTAAAGACGCTCCAGGGCTCGCCTGCTTTCGATCCAGGCTGCGCGCCCATGGTTTTCATCTCACCACATCCAGATGACGAAACCCTCGCCGCCGGTGGCCTCATCGCCTCGCAATGTGAATCGAACCGGGATGTCACTGTCATCGCCGTGACCGACGGAGAGAATGCCTACGCAGATCAGTCTGGCCTCGGGCCTATCCGTGTCCGCGAGCAGGATACGGCCGTGAATCTGCTGGGAGGAGGCAAGGTGCAAATGATTCGCCTGGGACTCGTCGACAGCGGCGTGAGCAGCCAATTCGATCGAATCGTCGATCGTCTCGCCGCACTCGTGGACCGCGGAACGCACCTCGTCGCTCCCTTCGCAGGCGACTACCACCCTGACCACGAAGCCTGCGGCCGCGCCGCCGAGAGGGTGGCTCAAGCCTCCGGCTGTCGGCTGACCCAATACTTCTTCTGGACCTGGCACCGTGGCACCCCGGCTGACCTGCACGGGCTCTCGCTCGAGTCTTTCGAACTGACCAGCAGCCTCATGCAAAAAAAGCTCGAAGCTCTGCGTTGCCATCGTTCCCAACTCGAGAACCCCGGCGGCGAACCGATTCTCTCTCACCGTCTGCTCGCTCCAGCACGCCGCAACTTCGAGGTCTTCGCCCGATGATGAGGTCCACTACCAGCGAGGGCTTCTTCGAAGCTATGTACCGCGCCGACCAAGATCCATGGAATTTTACCGGCAGCGATTACGAACTGCGCCGTTACCACGCTGTCGTTGCCGCGCTCGGCCAGCAGCGAATTCACTTCGCAGTCGAACCAGGATGTTCGGTAGGTGTGCTTACGGAGATGATCGCTGGCCGGTGCGATCGGGTGCTTGCCATTGATATCTCGCCAACCGCTGTCGAACGCGCTGCCCTGCGATGCGCGCGCTTTCCCCACGTTTCCGTCACGCATCAATCCCTCACGGACGTCACGCCGCATGACGCGGATCTACTGCTGCTCTGCGAAGTGGGCTACTACTTCGAACCCGCAGCTCTCCAGCAACTGACGGCAGCCTACATCGAAGCCCTGGCCCCCGGCGCAACCGTCCTCGCCTGCCACTGGCTTGGCCATTCCCCCGACCACCTCATGCACGGTGATCAGGTCCACCAGATACTTCACGGCATGCCCGGACTGGTCCACGAGTTTGCTGAACGCGAACGAGAATTTCGCATCGATCGCTGGAGAAAGGCGACGCCATGAGCGCGGCCATCCAACGCGTCGCCGTCCAGGTTCCGGCGCGCAATGAAGAGTTGCTTTTACCCCGATGCATTTCCTCGGTCCTGACGGCCTGCAAGCGTTTGCCGCGTGCCACCGAGTGCGACATCGTCGTCACCGTTGACTCTTCAACCGACCGCACTCTCGAGATCGCGCAAATCATGCTTGGCGACACGGGAAGCGTGCTGACCACCGACGCCGGCAGCGTCGGCGTCGCTCGATCCCTGGCTGCCGAGGCCGCGCTCGCCCGCTATGCAGGACCACTCGAGAAATGCTGGCTCGCCAACACCGACGCCGACTGCGAGGTCCCGCAAAACTGGCTCATCGACCAGATCGCTCTCGCCGAATCAGGAGCCCACGCCGTCGCCGGCATCGTCGACGTCGACGACTTCTCCGAGCATCACGCTGCCGTCGTGCAGCGTTTCCGTGAAACCTATCTCATCGCCGCCGACGGCACTCAC
>CAILBQ010000098.1 GCA_903832475.1 uncultured Acidobacteriota bacterium
GTGTCAAACAGCACATCCGACATGTTCACAATCAAGCCACGCGCGGTCTCTCGCGTTTGCAGAACCTGGTTGAGCTGGTTCTTAAGTCGCTCGCGCATCTGCTCGGTCTGCTGAGTCGCTTGTTGGGCACTGCGTTCGGCAGCTTGCTGCGCCTCACGAGCCTGTTGAGCTTTCGCCTGCGCCTCGGCCGCTTGTGCTTCAGCCTGAGCGCGCTGCGCGTCGGCCTGAGCCTTCTGAGCTGCTGCCTGCTCAGCCTCAGCCTGCGCTTGTTGCGCCTGAGCCTGAGATTGCCTGGCGGCCATCTCGGCATCCTGGCGGGCCTTGATGGCCGCCGCGTCATCCTCTGCCTTGATCTTGCGGATGGTAATCAGCCGGGCATCTTCGAACGACTGAACGGCTTCACGAGCGTAAGTGATGGTCTGCTTGCGATTGCTTTTGTGCAAATCAAGATCCTGTGCGTTCTTGAGGGCAGTCTCTGCGGTAGCCATGGTATCGGCTGCATACTTATCGGCGCCCGCAGCCTGAGCAATCTGCATGGCATTCATTGCCTCATACAGTTCGAGAGGTGACCTTTCATCGCGTGTAATGGGATGAAGCACGCTCTTCCGGCCCGCTGTTTCCGCGTAAGCCCCGCGAGGCAACAGGGTGTAGTGCGCATTCACCTGCTCCAGAACGCCTTCTGTCTTGTCGTTCAGAACAACGTTCTGCATAACCACCAGATCGCTGGGCATCGTGACGGCATAATACGGCTCGGCGGTAACAATCAAACCAAAGGCCTGCAGGTTGGTGGTAACCGTAATCTGGTTTTTGTCTTTCGAACCCGAGGGCAAGATCTCTCCAAGATTGACCGGGCGCCCTTCCGGGGTGATGGCCCAGAGCACATAGGTCAGATACTCCACGCCAAAGCCATTTGCAGGTGTCAAGCCTTCAAAATTTGCATCGATTGACGTGCGACCGCCGCGTCCTTCGACTTTTGCCGATCCTTTGGCTTGCGGCAAGAGAGCGGTGCCTTGAAACCCGATTGTGGTAGCGTGGCTGCGATGAAAGTAGTTGATCGCAGGAATGTCCCGTGCGACTACCTGGATCTTGTAGATCGGAACGCCATCGCGCATATCCTGCTGCGTCGTTTGTTCTCCAGCCTGAGGAACATGGGTATCGGGCTGCGCCGTTGGATTGGGCTCTTGTGCAATCAGCAGGGGGCATCCCATGAGCAGGACCGCAAAAGCCCCATACCGCATTCCAGTTTTCATCATTGTTTTGACTCCGTGACTTACGTGTTGAGTACAATGATTCGCCCGGGCCGTGATGGCGGGCGTTAACCGTGTACCAGTT
Source organism: uncultured Acidobacteriota bacterium (assembly GCA_903832475.1). Classification (GTDB taxonomy): domain Bacteria; phylum Acidobacteriota; class Terriglobia; order Terriglobales; family Acidobacteriaceae; genus Acidicapsa. Next base: position 1,333 of record CAILBQ010000098.1, read on the forward strand.
TCTATAGATGCAATGTATGGTTGCCTTGTTGTACGGTTGTCACGCTCCGTCGCTTTGCCGGCTTGTACAAAGGTCGTCTTTTCAATGAAATAGTCCCCAGCAGATGATAGGACAAAGCTAAGTTGACCCGGCTTCGGTCCGCGCTCAATGCAGACTGTGAGATTCCCGCCGACTCCCGTCACGACAGGCTGCCCGACACCTTATCATGTTGGGCCGGCAATGAGAATTTGACTGTTAAGTTGTTTCTTATGGCCGAAATAGCTCAATTTGGAACGGTGTACCCGAAAAGCTGGCCTTATGCTACGTGTTCTGGACCCTCTCCGAGTCGGAGAACGACCTTAAGGCTATCCCCGTGGGAGCCCGGGCCGTCTTGCCTCACGAATGGCGCCTGAACGGCTTAAGACCTTGGAAGACTGATTCGCTATGAGAAGAATTTTCTTGTGTCTGTTCGCACTTGTTTTGGCTGCGCCCATCTCTCTTGTCAGTCAAAGCTATCCACAGACTCCTCTTGGAAGCGACGATTCGACCCTACTGCCGCAGAACAATCAGGACCAGTCCGCACGTTGTCCAGACGGGACGCAGCCGCAGCAGGCGCCAAACGGATCTTCAGTTTGCGGGCTCAACTCCGGAGACCAGCCGGGGTCCATCGATGAGTCTAGTGTCCCGGTACGAAAGGCCATCATGGCTTCCAATGCCGCAGAAAATGGCGATTTGACGAACCAGTATTCCACCAGGAACAAAGCGCAGAATCTTAGTCTTCCTCCCGAGCCGCTCAGCGAATTTCAAAAGTTTGTCGCCAACACCACGGGTCAGTTGCTGCCTATCTACGGCGCGAAATTATTCCGTGACATTCCTTCAACGTTTGCGCCAAGCGATCTTGCTCCCGCCGCCGCGGACTATGTGCTCGGTCCGAATGATGAGCTTCGCGTGCGCATCTGGGGACAAGTCAATTACTCAGGAAATCTGCGCATCGACCGGTCGGGAAATATCTATCTGCCCAACGTCGGAGAAGTGCATGTCGCTGGACTTCGGTTCTCTTCTCTCGATCAACACCTGCGGGCAGCGGTAAGCCGTGTTTATCGCAACTTCGATCTGTCCGTCGACCTTGGGCGCATCCGTTCGATTCAGATCTACGTGACCGGTCAGGCTCGTCGTCCTGGAGCTTACACGGTGAGCTCTCTCAGCACGCTGGTCGACGCGCTGTTTGCTTGTGGGGGGCCGTCAGCCCAGGGCTCGCTGCGGCATATTGAACTGCGTCGAGACGGGAAGACGGTGACAGATTTCGATTTGTACGCATTGTTGATTCACGGCGACAAATCTCAGGATGTTCGGCTGCTTCCGGAAGATGTTTTGTACATCGCAGCAACGGGTCCGCAAGTTGCCGTGATGGGCAGCGTTCACAACCCGGGAATCTACGAATTGCGTGGCAACGAAACGCTCTCCGACATGATCGATGCTGCGGGCAAAACGACAGCCGTCGCAGCAAACGCGAAGATCTCACTGGAACGTCTGGGCCAAAATCAGGTTCGTCAGGCGATGGAGTTCGCATACGATGCGAATGGCCTAGCGACGGCCCTGGGAGATGGCGACATCGTTCGCATCCTCTCCATTGTTCCCTCCTATCAGAAGACCGTTGTTCTGCGCGGTTACGTAGCCAATCAAGGCCGGTTCGCATGGAAGGATGGAATGCATATCAGCGACCTGATACCGGATCGCGATTCTTTGTTAAATCGTGACTATTGGTGGAAGCGCGCACATCTGGGGTTCACGGAGCCCGAGTTCGAACCGTTGATTTCGAATTTTGAGGCGAATGAGCGGCGTACGGAGCGCTATGACTACATGCGGGACCCCTCGCTCCTGCCGAATTATGGACAACAGAATGGCCAAATTCACCAGGATCCGACATCGCCGGTCGCCCAGGATGCCCTGAACGCCGCCTACGCCGCACAGGAACGGCGCGAGGCGAATATGTACGCCAATGACAGTGCTGCAACCATCCAGTCAGGAGCCGGAAACTATAACAACAATGGCTATCCGACGCAGGCAACAAGTGGCGATGAGAGGCAGCAGGGAACGGTCAATAATACGCTGCGCGACAATACCATTGGAGGAGGGACCGTCGGTTCGCAGCTTAGACAGATGCCATCGACGCCCGACTCGACTCAACAGCCGCGACGCACCGACGTGCGCAGCTCCGCTCCGGAAATCGACTGGAACTACGCGGTCATTGAGCGTGTCGATCCGCGGACGCTGAAGACATCCCTCATTTCGTTCGACCTGGGAAGGCTGGTCATGGATCATGACGCTAGTCAGAATCTAGCCTTGCAGCCCGGCGATGTTGTTACGGTTTTTTCTCAGGACGACATCCGCGTCCCGCTCGAAGAGCAGACCAAGTATGTTCACCTCGAAGGCGAGTTTCTGCACGCCGGCGTATACAGCGTGAAGCCGGGTGAGACACTGCGAGACCTGGTACGCCGGGCGGGCGGCTTATCCCCGAATGCGTATCTGTACGGTTCGGAATTTGACCGCGAATCGACGCGCATTCTGCAGCAGCAGCGCATTGACGAATATGTTCGCCGGGTGGACATCGACTCCAGCCGCGGGGCGCTGGCGATCACTGCCTCCGCTACTTCTTCGCAGGGCAATGTTGCCAATACCGCTGCGGCCTCTGCGGCTGAGCAGACACTGATCGCGCGCCTGCGCCAATTGCGAGCCACCGGCCGTATCGTACTCCACTTCCGCTCCGACAGCGCTGACGTCGACGAGATTCCGGCAATTCCACTCGAAAACGGCGACCGTTTCGCCGTTCCTCCCGCACCGGCAACCATCAACGTGGTGGGTGCGGTGTACAACCAAAATTCCTTCCTCTATGCGACCAGGGCCTCGGCAGGAGCCTACCTCAAGATGGCTGGCGGACCGGACCGCGATGCCGACTGGCACCATACATTCGTCATTCGGGCGGACGGATCGGTAGTCAGCCGCGAGTCGGTCAAAGGGCTTTGGGGCAACGACTTCAAAGACATGCGCCTCAATCCCGGCGACACCATGATCGTGCCGGAGAAGACGCTGCGTCCGACGGCGCTGCGCGGACTGCTGGACTGGACACAGATCTTCTCGCAACTGGCTCTGGGAGCGGCGGCCGTGAACGTGCTTCGCTAGGCTGCGCGGCGGTGATTTCGTAACAATGGCTCAACGTTCGCTGGATCGATCCGGCGTGTCATTGCTCCGTTCAAGGGCGCAGGATCAAGGCTGACTCGTGAATCCTTTGATCGGACTGCCAAAATCGGACTTCCAGGGCCACGACCCAATCCTCACCAAAAAGCGCTGAGGCACTTCGGAGGAGAAACGACCAAATAGAAAGACATGGACCTCTGGATTACGGTAGTTTTGAAGTAGAACTCCTGCAAGACTTGCCCTGTGGGCTCCTGAAACCGCACGATTGCGAGTCGATTTTCATATTCAACGCCTGAGGGTCCATGGGAATTCAAGTAGCCCTGCATCACCGCACACTGTATCGCTACGACAAGGCTGTTTCCCTTGGTCCTCAGGTAGTGCAACTGCGTCCCACGCCTCACTGCCGAACTCCTATTCTGAGCTACGCGCTGGACATTACACCGGTAGACTGCATCTTGAACTGGCAACTCGACCCCCACGCCAATTACCTGGCGCGCCTGCTGTTCCTGCGCAAGACGATGGAGTTTGCTGTCGAGGTAAACCTGGTCGCTGATCTCACACCGGTGAACCCTTTCGCGTTCTTCCTTGAGCCAGGATTCGAAACCTTCCCGTTTACCTACACGCCGGAACTCGCGATAGACCTGGAGCCTTACCGCTCCCCCAAACCCGCTGGTCCGCTGCTGCGATTATTCCTTGCCAATATCTCGCGCGAAACGCAAGGCACCGTCTCCTTTCTGGTTGCGCTGAACAAGCGTGTACGCGATGAGATCGGCTACACAACTCGCCTGGAGCACGGCGTTCAGAGCTGCGAAGAGACGCTGGCACTGCGCACCGGTTCGTGCCGCGATTCCGGATGGCTGCTGGTTGAAATATGCCGCCACCTGGGCTTCGCCGCCCGCTTTGTTTCTGGATACCTTATTCAACTGGCGGAGGATGAATCCTCGCGAACGAGCGGGGACGGTCCCGCCGCGGACATTGCCGCATTGCACGCGTGGGCCGAGGTCTATCTGCCCGGTGCGGGATGGATTGGGATGGATCCGACGTCGGGACTTTTCACGGCTGAGGGTCACATTCCGCTGGTATGTACGCCGAGCGCTGCGCAGGCTGCTCCCATCGGCGGCACGGTCGAGCCTGCCAACGTCGATTTCAGCTTTGAGATGTCGGTTCGGCGGCTTGATGATGCGCCGCGCTTGTCGCGTCCCTACAGCGAAGAACAATGGTCGCGCGTGCGCGCAGTGGCTCACACGATCGATGCAGATCTGCTCACCCAGGATGTGCGCCTGACCATGGGCGGCGAGCCAACTTTTGTCGGCATTGACGATGTCGAAAGCCAGCAGTGGAATCTGGAAGCTTTAGGGCCGATCAAGAGAACCCGCGGTCTGACCTTGATCCGCCGGCTGCGGGAACGAACCGCTCCGGGTGGGCTGCTTCATTTTGGCCAAGGCAAATGGTATCCCGGCGAGGCGCTCCCGCGCTGGGCCTTTCACTGCATCTCGCGCATGGATGGCGTGCCCGTGTGGGAGGACGCAGCGCTCTTCGCGCCGGAGCTTTCGACGAAGGCGTTCTCCTCTAAGGATGCTCTGGCGTTTGTGCAGGCTCTCGCCAGGCGTCTTCAGGTAAGCCTCGAAAATGTCCTCGCAGGCTTCAATCCAGATACCGACGCGGCATCGATTGAAGAAAACGAGCCGGCAGGATTTGTTCTGCCGCTGCGCCGCCGCCAGGTTGATGGCAGGCTGTTCTGGTCCAGTCAGCTATGGTTTGAAAGGCCTTCCGTCCTGCTGCTTTCGCCGGGAGATTCACCCATCGGCTACCGCATCCCCGTAGCCGCGATGCCATGGGTCGCCCCGGATGAATTGCAGTACGAGCTGGAAGACGAGGTGGTCAAGCTTCCGGCTCGTCCCTCGCGCCATCCGCGACTTTTCAACCAAGACCCTGCGCCCGATCCGCTGTCTGCGCTATCGAGCACTGCCGAGACGGCGAAAGAGTTGATTCGTCCGTCGCTTTGCGTGCAGATTCGCGAAGGCCGGATGCACGTCTTTCTTCCCTACGTCCCCGTCGTCGCCGATTACCTCGACCTGGTGGCGGGAGTTGAAGAGACGTGCCAGCATCTGAACATACCGGTATGGCTGGAAGGCTATACGCCGCCTCACGATCCACGACTGCGCGCATTCAGCCTGACCCCCGACCCTGGCGTCCTCGAAGTAAACCTGCCCCCAACCAGCGACTGGGACGAGCTTGAGAGCATCAACGAAATCCTCTTCGAAGAGGCAGTCGGCAATCGGCTGATCGCTGCCAAGTTTGCTTATGACGGGACGCACCTTGCGACGGGTGGAGGTAGCCATATCGTGATTGGCGGCGCGACGATAATGGACAGCCCTCTGCTTCGCCGTCCCGATCTGCTGCGCAGCATGGTTGGCTTTTGGCAGAATCATCCTTCGCTGTCTTATCTTTTTTCCGGAATGTATGTCGGGCCTACGAGCCAGTATCCTCGCGTGGATGAGGCGCGCGTCGACGCTCTGTACGAGCTTGAGCTTTCCTTCAGCCAGCTGCCTCCGGTGACAGAGCCCGCATGTCCGCCCTGGATGCTCGATGGACTGTTTCGCAATCTGCTGGTCGATGTCACCGGCAATACCCATCGCGCGGAATTCTGCATCGACAAGATGTTTCCTCCGGAAGGAGCCGGCCTGCGCCTCGGCCTGCTGGAACTGCGTGCCTTTGAGATGGCGCCGCACTTTCGCATGGGGCTCATCCAGATGCTGCTGGTGCGCGCGCTGGTGTCGATGTTGTGGAAGCAGCCTTTCGACGGCAGCCTCATTCGATGGGGAACCTCGCTGCATGATCGATTCATGCTGCCGCACTTTGTTCAGCAGGATCTGATCGGCGTGCTCGATCCTTTGCGTAAAGCTGGGTACGGCTTCGAGGACGCATGGTTTGCCTCTCACTTCGAATTTCGGTTTCCTCGCATCGGCTCGATTACAGCGGATGGAGTGGAGCTTGAATTGCGCCAGGCGCTCGAGCCGTGGAATGTGCTCGCGGAAGAGACGACCTCCGGTGGCACAGGCCGCAGTGTCGACTCATCGCTCGAACGCATGCAAGTCAAGCTGAAGGGACTGACGACGGACTCGCGCTACGTGGTGGCGTGCAACGGACGCCGCGTACCCATGCATCCTGTTGCCGCGAATGAGAATGTTGCTTCGAACGAAGCAGTAGCGGGTATTCGTTACCGCGCCCGCAAATTGTCCGCTTCTCTGCATCCCACGATCCCCGTGCATACACCCTTGACGTTCGATCTGATCGACACATGGAAGGCTCATTCCGTGGGACGCTGCACATACCATGCTGGTCCGCCGGATGGCACGATCTACACGGCCCGTCCGGCCGACGCTGTTGAGGCACGCGAGCGCAGGCTGGCACGCTTTGTTGTGTCCCCGCCTGACCCAAATACGCAAATCCCCGAGCCGGAGCACAATCCTGTCTTTCCGATGACGCTCGACTTGCGCTGGCCGTCGCCGTTGTCCGGCCCAAAGCTCAATGCTCAATCTGATACAGCAGGCCAGGCGCGATGAAAGGCGAACTCTATCAATCTGCCCTGCGCTACGGAGCCGCCTATGAGGAGTCGTCCAGCGACGGCGTTACGCCACGTCCTCACTGGTCGCATCTCATGGAGTGGCTGCGCACCATCGGTCCGGAAGAACTGGGTCAACGGTGGGCTCGCGCCGAACGGCGTATCCGCGAAAACGGCATCACCTACAACATCTACGGCGATCCATTAGGCGCGAACCGGCCCTGGCGCATCGACATCGTTCCTCTGCTCATCGCGCAAGAAGAGTGGCAGTATATTGAAGCCGGCGTGATCCAGCGAGCGCAACTCTTGAGCAGGCTTCTCGAAGATCTGTACGGCCCGCAGGATCTCCTCACGGGCGGTCGGTTCCCTGCCGCGCTTCTCTACGCCAATCCAGCCTTCTTGCGCCCCCTGGCCGGCGTACAAGTGCCCGCGCATACCTATCTGCACATGCTGGCCGTCGACCTGGCGCGCTCGCCGGATGGTCAGTGGTGGGTGCTCGCCGATCGAACGCAGGCACCCTCCGGCAGTGGCTATGCGCTGGAAAATCGCATCATCGTCTCAGACCTGCTGCCTGAGCTTTTCCGCACCTCGAATGTGATGCGGCTGGCTTCGTTTTTTCGCGCGCAGCGAGAGGCGCTCAGCAGCATGGCCGACCGTGAGAACCCACGCATCGTGCTGCTCACGCCGGGGCCGCATAACGAAACCTACTTCGAACATTCGTATCTCGCCAAGTACCTGGGTTTCACGCTCGTCGAAGGACGCGACCTGACCGTGCGCGACCGGCGCGTCTTCCTCAAGACCGTGGAAGGCCTTGAACCCGTGGACGTCATTCTGCGCCGTGTCGACGATAGCTTCTGCGACCCACTTGAGCTGCGCAGCGAGTCGCTGCTGGGCGTTTCCGGCCTGGTGGACGCGATCGTTGCCGGCAACGTCAAGGTGGCGAACGCGCTGGGCAGCGGCGTCATCGAGTCCGCCGCCATCATGCCATTTCTTCCAGGCCTGTCGCAGCACCTGCTGGGCGAGCCGTTGAAGCTGCCGTCTGTGGCGACGTGGTGGTGCGGTCAGCCCAGCGCCCTGGCCTGGGTGCTGGATCATCTCGAATCTCTTGTCATCAAGCCGGCATTTCCTTCGCTCGGCATGGAGCCGGTATTCGGATCCGAGTTAGCCGGGGCTGATCGCGAAAAGCTAATCCAGCGCATGCAGGCGCATCCTCATGAATATGTCGCGCAGGAGCAGGTGGCCCTGTCGACCGCTCCGGTGTGGGAGAACGGTCTTTTGATCTCGCGAAGCGTCGTCCTGCGCACCTATGTTTTGAACACAGGCAAAGGATGGGTCGTGATTCCCGGTGGCCTGGTGCGCGTTGCGGAAGCCACCGGATCAGTCGTCTCCATGCAGAGAGGCGGGCACAGCAAGGACATCTGGATCTTGTCCAACCGGCCCGTCGACACATTCAGCATGCTGCGTCCGCGCCACGAGCCGCTGGAATTGAAGCGTCTCTCGCGAATCGTGCCCAGCAGCGTAGCCGACAACACCTTCTGGCTGGGCCGCTACGTGGAGCGCGCCGAGAACATCGCACGCATCCTGCGCTCCATGATTCCCGGCGTTCGACGTGCCGAAGAATCGGAGCTGGTGAGCCTGGTACGCCTGCACGGCTGCCTGGCCACGCGCAACAGCAAGCTTCCCCGGACAAAGCGAAAGAAGCCCACCTTTGTGGTCTTCGAGAAAGAGCTGCTCTCGATGCTCGCTGATCCTAAGCGTGCTGACAGTCTGCCCAGCACTCTCGCCGAGGTCGCACGCATCGGCGGCAATGTGCGCGAGCGGCTCTCGGCAGACATGATGCTGCTCATCGGCAAGCTGCGCGATGCCATGCAGGGCGAGCCAAACATGCCGCTGCTGGATTATCAGGCCATGCTGACCGCCTGCCTCGAGCTGCTGTCTGCTTTTTCCGGCATGGAGCGCGAGAACATCCATCGCGGATCCGGATGGCTGTTCATGAGCCTCGGCCGGCGCCTCGAGCGCGCCATGTACGTCACGCGAGAGTTGCGAGAGATTACTCGCCCGCTCGCAACCGAAGACTGGTCTTTCCTGGAGCGGCTGCTGGAAGTTGCCGACAGTTCCATGTCCTATCGCGCTCGCTACTACACAACATTGCAGCCGCTGGCCGTGCTCGACGTGCTCATGTCCGACGCCACCAACCCGCGATCGCTGGACTTTCAACTTGAACATCTCGTCGAGTTGTATGAAAAGCTGCCGCGTCATGCGGGCGACGACCTCCAGGCGATGCATAAGATGCTCGCCCAGTTGCGCACCATCGACCTGCAGGCGATTCACTACCCGTCGGCGCTGGCTGGTCCCGGAAAGCCGGCCAGCAATGCGCTCGCTTTGCACCGGCTCGATCAGTATCTCCAAGAATTGGAGAGGCTTCTGCCCTCCTGGTCGAACGATTTGTCCAGCCGGTATTTCAGCCACGCTCGCACGCAGCCTGTCGCCATGGGAGAGTAACTTCAGCCTATGATCTATAACATCCTCCATCGGACGACTTATAAGTACAAATACCCTGTCTCCGTGGGGGATCACGTTGCTTGCCTCAAGCCTCGTTCGTTCCTGGCCAACCAGCTTCTGCAGAACGAAATGCACATTCTTCCGGCGCCGCGCACCATGACCGAGCGCCTCGACTACTTTGGCAACGTGCTTTGCTTTTTTACGGTCCAGGAGTTACACAAGGAGTTGGTGGTCGAGGCTCGCAGCAAAGTGCGGATCGACAAGAGTCCCGCGCAGGCCTCATCCGCGTCTGTTCCCTGGGAACTGTCGATGCAGCGCGTGGCGCATGATTACAGCCGCGAAGCCCTCAACGCGTTCCAGTTCCAATTTGAGTCTCCTCGCATCCGCATCAAGCCGGAGTTCGCGGAATACGCCTTGCAGTCGTTTCTTCCTGGCCGTCCCATGCGCGAGGCGCTGATGGACCTGACGACGCGTATTTACAGAGACTTCCGCTTCGATTCGAGGGCGACCAATGTGCGCACGACGATCGAGGAAGTTTTCAAGAAGCGGCATGGCGTCTGTCAGGATTTCGCCCATGTCCAGATTGCGTGCTTGCGCTCGATCAATCTGGCCGCGCGATATGTGAGCGGCTATCTGCGCACCTATCCGCCGCCAGGCAAGCCAAGGCTTGTCGGAGCCGACGCATCGCATGCGTGGGTATCCGCATATTGCCGCGGCGCGGGATGGCTCGACATGGATCCGACCAACAATGTTGCGCCCTCAGACGGCCATGTCACCCTGGCCTGGGGACGCGATTACAGCGACGTGAGCCCTCTGCGTGGACTGATTCTCGGCGGCGGAAACCATACGCTGGACGTTGCAGTGGATATGGAACCTGTCGAATCTTGACGTGGGCTATGAGCGTTTGGCCCCTGTCGGAAAGACGTAGATCGGGATCCACCACGCCAGGCCCGATCCTAAGCGGTAATCGAGGTGCCGGTATCCGACACTCTAGAGGCTCCCAAACCCTGCGACGGACCAATGCCTCGTAAGTTTATGCAAGCGCAAGATTGATGTTCGTGATGGCTTCGTCAATTTCCTGCGTGCTTTTGAACCCTATCGTGGCGCAGTCCACGCCAGCATTTTGAAAAGCAAATCTGGCCGCTTTGACTCTGTCGTCGTGGCTGTGCTCGA
>CAILBQ010000099.1 GCA_903832475.1 uncultured Acidobacteriota bacterium
AGCAGATTCCCCTAAGGGGAATGACAGATAGTAAAGCAAGTGTAACGACCGAAGCGGATCCCTCCGCTTGCTTCGCTAAGAAAAGCGAGAACGAAGACAGAATCGGGTTCTTCGACTCGCTGCGCTCGCTCACGATGACGCATCTTCTGGGTATGTGGATGAGAAGAGTGGGAAGTGGCGGTGGCAGGCTTTGCAAAGGCTAGGAGGGGAGCTGGGGGAGCAGGGCGGCGAAGGCGAGGCCGCGGTGGGAGATGGCGAATTTGACGCTTATGTCGAGGTCGGCCATGGTCTGGTCGAGTTCGGGGAGGTAAAAGAGTGGGTCGTAGCCGAAGCCGCCGGTGCCATGGGGGGCTTCGAGGATCTGGCCTTCGACGACGCCTTCGGCGGTGAGGAGGAGTTCGCCGTCGCGCGCGGCGGCAAGGACACAGCGGTAGCGGGCGGTGCGGCGGTCGGCGGAGATGCCTTCGAGCTTTTGCAGGAGGACGATGTTATTCCAGACGTCGGTGTTGTCGTTGGCGTCGGGGGAGTCGGTGAGGCCAGAGTCGGCTGCGAAACGGGCGGAGCGGACGCCGGGGGCGCCGTGGAGGGCGTCGACTTCGAGGCCGGAGTCGTCGGCGATAACTACTTCGCCGGGAGCGAAGTTGCTGTAGTAGATGGCTTTGGAGATGGCGTTGGCGGCGAAGGTGGCGCCTTCTTCGGGAGGAGCGGGGATGGTGCGGAGAGCGGGGATGGGATCGATGGCGAGTTGATACTCCTCGGCGGCTTCGCGGAAGTCGGCGAGTTTCCCCTGGCTGGTTGTGGCGACGAAAAGGCGGGAAGCCATGATGGGAGTGTACTTGAGATACAGGGACTAGGGATGAGGGACGAGGGAACAGCAATAATTAGAAAATCTGATAATCTGATTTTATGACGAAGGCAGAAATTAGCGTGACAGACGCGGCGCGTAATTTTTCCGAATGTGTGAATCGAGTCCGTTACCAAGACATGACTTATGTGCTGCTAAAGAACGGGTCGCCGGTGGCAAAGCTCACTCCGTATGAGGAGCCTAAAACAAGCACTGGGGCAGAATTGGCGGCAGCGCTTCGTGGAGTCAGGCTCACGGATGAGGAAAGCAAGGCATGGAGAGAAGATTTGGAGAGGGCGCGCGCTTCGCTGATCCGAACGGCAGATAAATGGGAATCTTGATCGACGCGGACGTAGTGATCCGCGCTGAAAGGGGCAAGTTCGATCTGCACAACTGGCTTGCGCAACAACCCGACGAGCGCTTCCTGATTGCTTCCATCACGATAGCTGAGTTGTGGCACGGGCTGGAGAGGGCTTCCGGGGCGCATCGATCTGCGCGGGAGCGTTTTTTGCGCGCGTTTGTCAGAAATATCGCGGTAGTTCCCTTCACCGAAGAGACTGGTTACGTTCTGGCACGCCTTTGGGCGGACCTGGAAAAAGCGGGTACGAGAATCGGAGACTACGACATGATCGTAGCCTCTACTGCGCTGTTAGCAGATTGCGCAGTGGCCAGTTTTAACGCACGTCACTTTTCGGTTGTAGCCGGCTTGCGCGTCATCGTGCCGCAATCGCTCTCCTCCTGACGTCAGTGGGCGAGGAGGTAGACGCCGAAGCAGACGAGCAGGGCTGCGGCCCAGCGGCGGCGGTCGACGTTCTCTTTCAGGAAGATCTTGCCGGCGATGGCATTTGTGACCAGTGTGAGGGAGGCGGAGGCGGGGGCGGCGAGGGAGAGATTGAGGTGGTTCAGGGCGAAGAGGAGGGAGAAGAAGGAAAGAGCGAGGAAGGTAACTCCGGCGAAGAAGAGTGGGGTGGTGAGGACAGCGCGGATGGCGCCTTTGAGGCCGGAGACGGCGCGGATGTCGTCTAGGTCGCCGATGGATTTCATGGCGGCTGCGGTGAGGACTTCGCCGGCGGTGGAGGTGAGGGAGACGGTGCCGATCATGACGGCGGCAGCGAGCGGGGTAATGCCGGGGGGGGGACGGCGTTTTGTCAGCTCCCAGGTCTTCGGGTTTTCACTCCTTGACAGCTCAAGAGATTG
>CAILBQ010000100.1 GCA_903832475.1 uncultured Acidobacteriota bacterium
CCTTGCCTTTCTTTCTGTCATTCCCCTTAGGGGAATCTGCTTCTCCCCCATCCCGCACCTCAGAAACCGCCTTCCAGTCGCAAACCTCAACCCCAAAGTGAAACAATAGCCACATGAAGACTGACCTGGTTTTTTCGGATCTGGCATCTCTCGACGTCGAACTCCTCATCGTCGCAGCCGGCGACGCGCAAACAGAAAAAAGCGGCAACCCCCAGCCCACCCTCCTCACCGGCCACGCCGGCGTGACCTCCGCCGCTGCTGCCGCCCTGGCCTCCGGCGAATTCAAAGCCGGGGCCAACGAGACCCTCCTCCTCCACGCCCCCGTCGGCCTCGCCGCCAGGCGCCTGCTCGTCGTTGGCGTAGGCAAGTCCGCCAAGGCCACGCCGCACTCTATTCGCAGCGCCGTCGGCACAGCCATCCGCTTCGCCAAGCCGCGTGGCCTCCGCTCCGCTGCCTTCGCCCTGCCCGATTCGGCACCGCTCCCGCCCGGGCCAACCGCCCGCGCCGCCGTCGAAGGAGCCCTGCTCGCCGACTACGATCCCGACACCTACCGCTCCGACCGCAAGGATCAGTCCGTCTACAACTTCACCCTCGCCGCCCTGGCCGGCAGTGAAGCCGCCGCCATCGAACTCGGCTTTGCCGAAGGCAACATTATCGCCGACAGCCAGAATTTCGCCCGCGTCCTGGTCAACGAGCCCGGCAACAAGCTCACCCCCACCATCCTCGGCCAGCGCGCCCTGGAAATGGCCAAGTCCCACGGCCTGCAGTGCGAAGTCCACTCCACCGACAAGCTCAAGGAACTCGGCATGGGCTCCTTCCTCAGCGTCACCCTCGGCTCCGAAGAGCCGCCCGCGCTCATCATCACCACCTACGAGCCGGAAGGCTACGACGCCTCCACCTACACCGGCCCCGTCCTCGGCCTGGTCGGCAAGGGCATCACCTTCGACACCGGCGGCATTTCCATCAAGCCCTCCGAAAAGATGGAACTGATGAAGTACGACATGGCTGGCAGCGCCGCCATGCTCGGCGCCATGGCCGCCATCGGCAAGCTCAAGCCCAAAATCAAAGTCATCAGCGTCGTCTGCTCCGCCGAAAACATGCCCGACGGCAAGGCTCAAAAGCCGGGCGACGTCCAGACCGCCATGCCCTTCAAAGCAGGCGAACCCGGCCACACCATCGAAATCATCAACACCGACGCCGAAGGCCGCCTGGTCCTCGCCGATGGTCTCACCTACGCCCGCCAGCTCGGCTGCACCCACCTGATCGACGCCGCTACCCTCACCGGCGCCTGCGTCGTCGCCCTCGGACCAGTCAACGCCGGCGGCTTTTCCAACGACGAAGAGACCTACGAAAAGCTCAACTCCGTCCTCAGCATCTCGGGAGAAAAGATCTGGCGCCTCCCTCTCGGCGACGAATACTACGACCAGATCAAGTCTGACATCGCCGACATCAAAAATACCGGCGGTCGCTGGGGCGGAGCCTCGACCGCTGCCCAGTTCCTGCAAGTCTTCGCCGGCGACACCCCCTGGATCCACCTCGACATCGCCGGCATGGCCTGGTACGAAGACACCAAACCCTTCATCGCCAAAGGCCCTAGCGGCTTCGGCGTCCGCACCATCCTCGAATGGGTCCGCAGCTACGCCCAGTAGTCGAA
>CAILBQ010000101.1 GCA_903832475.1 uncultured Acidobacteriota bacterium
CGTGTGCTCTTCCGATCTGCCGCATGTGCCCGAATACAGCCTGTCGGCGCGTTGCCGGAAAGCGGTCAAAATGTTACTGTAGCAGCAATATAGCATGGCTCTATTGAATTTCGAGTGGGTCAAAGGGCATGAGGGTTGATCTTGGTGAAGTCGAGTTTTCCAGCGATCAGGAACAGCACGGTACGCATGGTGGAGAAGCGACCATAGCCGCGGGCCTTCCGTTTGGCCGCTTGAAACAAGCCGTTGATGGCTTCGATGAAGCCATTTGTCTGGCGCGTTCGCGCCCAAGCCACGATACCTTCAAAATGATTCTTGATCATACGGGCGACTTCCTTCATAGGCTCAACCTTGGATCGAAGGACATTCGTGCACCATTGGGACAGCATGGTGGAGACAACTTGAATTTGTTTGCGCTGCATGATGTCGCGCAACTGTTCGCGATACAGCCACGCTCGCGCGGTGCGCTTGCTGGTAAATTGTGCAACCAAAGCGTCGAGATCATTGCGCTGTTCGGTGCGCAGTTTGCTCCTGTCTTTGAGCAATGCCCAACGCAATCCTTTCAAATCCGGATCGGTCTTTTGTTCGATACTGCGCATTTTGTCGATGGCCGCACTCGCGTGGGCGATGATATGAAACTTGTCAAAGGTGATGTCAGCCAAAGGCAGATGTTTTTCGACCCCCTTGATGAAGGCGGGCGACATGTCGATACTGACCGATTCGATCTGATAAGGATTGCCTTGATGATCGCTCAGGTATTGACTGAATTCGGCAATCGTTCGGCTACCTTTTCCCGGTGTGACAAAAATCACGCGACGTGCTTCCATATCGGCCACCAGCGTCAGGTAATTGTGCCCGCGACAGGTGGACGTTTCGTCGATTGCCACTTCGTAGACATCAGAAAGATCCGCTTCGTCCAACGCCAGGTCCACGTAACGAGCGCAAATCGCGTGAACACGATGCCAAGACAGCCCCACCAGGCGCGCCACTGCCGCAAACGGCATCTCCCGACACATCGCCAGAATCAATGCCTCGAACAGCAACGTGAAGCCATCGAGCTTTCCGACCCACTCGGGTTCGACCAGGCGAACCTTGCCGTCAGGAAGGTTGATGCGTGGCACACGCACTTCCAGGAAACACTCGTGCTGAAAGAAATTCAGGTGGCGCAACCGTTTGATTTGGCTGTCATACACCGGATGCATCCCGGGCTCCCCAGGATAGCCAAAGCGCGTCCCTGCGGCAAAATCTACATGGATCGTCAATTGCTTCTTCGCTTCATCGAAATTGACCTCCTTTACAGACCATGGAGATTGAATACCCAGAGCGGCGGTGAAAAGTTGGTTGGTCATCATGATGGCAGTCCGATTGGCATGGCTGAATCCGTCATTCTGCCGGATTCAGCCTTTTCCAGCATGCCCAGTTCGATTACCGCGTCAAGGGTTCGCTACGCCGGGCTACGCCCGCCCTTGACCCGGCAATCGAACCCACTCGTTTTTCAATAGAGGCAAGCTCGCTATGCGCGCTTCCGCGTTGGGCCAGCAAGGCGAGTCCATTGCCTATCTCAAAGAGGCCATTTCTCGGCCGGATGCAACCGCGAAGGCGCATTATTTCCTTGGTGCGGAGTACGCTCAAATTCAGATGTATGACCGCGCCGCCATGGAGATGGAGGTGGCCATATATAAAGACCCTTCGCTTTCCATCGCGCGCGTGCAATTAGGC
>CAILBQ010000102.1 GCA_903832475.1 uncultured Acidobacteriota bacterium
GAGACGGCGTAGCTGATCAGTCCCAGCAGCCCGACGACTGCCAGAAACACAGCAACCCCGCCTAGCAGAGTAAGAATGGTCGCGATCATTTCTGCCAAGGCTACGTTTTTGTGGAAGCCGGCAGTGAGTGGAGTGAGCGTCGGATAGAGGCGGGAATCGACGCTTGCGGCGATGGCCTGGATGGCAGGAAGCACCGTCTTGGGATCTCCGCTGGTCTTGACCAACACGGTCATGGCGGGCAGATTTTCCGGCTTGGCAGAGAAGTACATTTCCGTGGCATCGGTGTTGTTCAGCTCCTGGGCTCGCGTGTTGCCTACGACGCCGATGACGATGGTGCTGTCTTTCCATTGCTTGCCGATGGGGTCTTCGCGCGGCCATCGTTTGCGCGCCAGAGACTCGCTGATGACGACCGTGTTCGACTCGCCCGATGTCATGACGCGCCCTCGGAGGAGGGGAATCCCCATGGTCTGGAAAAAATCTGGAGTGACCCAGTTGGGGTAGATCAGGACGCGGCGCCCGTCCACGTCAATGCTGGTGAGGTTGACATAAGGGTTGACGAGCGGAGGGCTCTGAGCCATCGAAACATTGGTCACGCTGGGGACCGAACGCAACCGGCTTTGCAGCTTGTCCAAGTACGCTTGCGCTGTCGCGGGGGTGAAGCCATGTTCGTTCAAACCCGGGTCAATGGCAATCACCTGCTCGTACCGGAAACCCGGATGAGTGTAGAGAGTATGCAGGGTTGCGCGCACCAGCAGACCGGCGAGGATCATCAGAACACAGCTCGCCCCAACCTGGGCGCAAACGATGAACTGATACCAGAGGGTGCGGTCCTTCCTGCGGCGAACCATGCGCACTGTGGGCAGCAAACCAAAGAACAACGCAGACAAAATGCCCATGGCCATGGTGAAGGCAACGACGCGGACATCGGGCAGGGCATTCATCCAGGAGGGAGCGTTGGCATACCACAGCGTCAGGCGCAAGAGGACATAGGTGAGCGGCAGCGAGGAAATCGAGCCCAGCGTACCGAGCAGCAGATTCTCCGTGAGCAGCTGGCGGAAGACGCGCAGGCGCCCCGCCCCGAGGTCGAACCTGAGTTGAATCTCACGCTGTCTTCCTGCGCCGCGCGCCAGCAGCAGGCCGCCGAGGTTGGCGCAGGCAATGCCCAGGATAAGCAGGACCAGCGCGGAAATGGCCGCCAGGATGGGCGCGCCCTCCTGCAGGGAGATGAAATGAGCGCCCGGGCTGACGAGGATCCGCTCATTGTCCCAGACCTCGTCGGGAGTCATTTTGCGCAACTGGTTGGTGAGCGTGAGCAGCTCCTGCTCTGCCTGGGAGGGACGAACCCCCGACGCCAGGCGGCCCCACATGATGATCAGGCCTTCGAATTTCGGGTCATTCAGCGGCTTGCTTCCATCCACGAAATACGAGTGCTGCAGGAGGGGTAGAAAGATGTCCGGATTTGCCGTGCCGAGATTGGCGAATTCTTCGGACGCCACGCCAATGACGGTGGCCGATTTTCCGGCGAGACGGATGGTCTTGCCGACAATCGCTGGATCGCTGTTGAAGGTGCGCTGCCAGAAACGGAAGCTCAGGACGGCGACGGGGCTGGAAGAAGACATATTGCGGGCCGGGTCGAAGAAGCGGCCGAGCGCGGTGGAGGCGCCCAGTTCAACGAAGTAGTTGGAGCTGACAAAGAGGGGCTTGATTCTGGGTTGATCCGGCTCCATGACGATCGCAGGGCCGTCGAGCGTCGCCATCACTGCGGCCAGCGACCTGGCGTTGTCGCGATAGTAAGTGATGGCGCTGTAGGGGACGCCGGGGTTGATGTTTTCCGGCGATCGGCGCTCGATGTTCACGACCGTTTGAGGATCACGAACGGGGATCGATTGCAGGGCGACGAGGTTGTAGAGACTGAATGCCAGCGTGCTGATGCCGATGCCCAGGGCCAGGACGAGAATGGCGGTCAGCGAGAATCCCGGCGAGCGCGCC
>CAILBQ010000103.1 GCA_903832475.1 uncultured Acidobacteriota bacterium
ATCGACTACGGTTTCTCTGAGGCTCACACCACCTACGGCATCATCGGTGTGAAGACCTGGATCTACCGCGGCGATATCTACGAGCAGAAGCGTCGTCAGCCGGTTGTCGGCGCCGGAGCTTTCCAGCTGTAGTTCGGCTGTCGTTCAAGATTTGAAGGAAGAAGGCCCGTAGGGCAGATCGCCCATACGGCCAGTACTGAGGATATTCGCTATGTTGCAGCCAAAGAAGGTCAAATTTCGTAAGACGCAGAAGGGCAAGATGCGCGGCAAGGCGTGGCGCGGTTCGACCCTTTCGTTTGGCGAGTATGGGCTCAAGGTTCTGGAGTGCGGCTACATCACCGACCGCCAGATCGAAGCCAGCCGTATCGCGATGACGCGCTTCATCAAACGTGGCGGCAAAGTGTGGCTGCGCCTGTTCCCGGATAAGCCGGTCACCAAGAAGCCTGCTGAAGTCCGAATGGGCTCCGGCAAAGGCGCCCTGGATCACTGGTCGTGCGTTGTGCGCCCGGGTAAGATCCTCTTCGAGATGGAAGGCGTTCCGGTCGAAGTGGCGCAGGAAGCGATGCGTCTTGCAGCCAACAAGCTGCCCCTGCGCACCCGCTTCGTGCAGCGTCCTGCGGTCATCAAGAATGCGTCGGCCGAGTCTGAGGCAGCGCAGTAGTTTTCAACTCTCCGGGAGTTTCAACCCGTAGAGATACGAGGGGCCGAGAGCCCGGGTAAGGGGCTGGAAGCCCTGGAGAAGATGAGATGGAACTGACGAAGATTCGTAACTACAGCGACGACGAGTTGAAGGTGGAAGAGGCGAAGGCTGGAGAACAGCTCTTCCGCATCCGCTTCCAGGCCAAGCTGGGGCAGAACGAAGGCATCAAGAAGCTGCGCGAACTGCGCAAGGACATTGCCCGCATCAAGACCATTGCGCGCGAGCGGGCGCTGGCCATTCACGGGGCGACTCCCGTTGCCGTAAGCGCGGCTCCGGCCAAAGCGAAGAAGACCAAGAAGGAGGCCAAGTAATTTATGACGGCCACGACTGATACAAACGCGGCAACGCCCGCAGCAGCACCCGAGACCACAGGCGCTCGTCGTAACGAGAAGGTCGGCAACGTGGTTTCGACCAAGATGCAGAAGACGATCGTTGTCGAAGTGGAAATGCGCAAGGCGCACCCCAAGTACAAGCGGATTGTCAAGAGCAACAAGAAGTTCTATGCCCATGACGAGCAGAATTCCGCGCGCGTCGGCGACGTCGTTCGCATTCGCGAAAGCCGCCCGCTGAGCAAGCTGAAGCGCTGGGCTCTGGAAGAGATCGTTCGGCGTTCGTCGCTGAGCCAGATTGAAGACACCGCTCCCAAGGCTGTCTAGTCCTGGCTTTGTTGACATTCGCCATCGGTCCGCAACGGCCGGGCACCAAGAAGGAAGAGGAGTAAGCACATGGCAGTACAAATGAGAACGATGCTTGCAGTCGCCGACAACTCCGGCGCGCGCAAGTTGCAGGTAATTCTTCCCCTCGGTGGCGCGTCCGGCAAGAAGGCTGGTCTGGGTGACGTAGTGACCGCCGCGGTGAAGGAATCGTCCCCCGATGGCACCGTCAAAAAGGGCAAGGTCGTCAAGGCGGTCATCGTCCGCACCCGGAAGGAATACCGTCGCCGCGATGGAACCTACATCCGTTTCGATGAGAATGCGGCCGTGCTGATCAATGAAGCCGGCGAGCCGGTTGGAACGCGCGTCTTCGGGCCGGTTGCTCGCGAACTGCGTGAGAAAAAGTTTCTGAAGATTGTTTCCCTCGCTCCCGAAGTCATCTAACTTCGGCTTAGCAAAGAATTCAAGCCGCAAACTGGCAAGGCCAAAGTCGCGGCGGATGAGAGAAGAACATGGCTGGATTGATTATTCATCGTAACGACCGGGTGGAAGTGCTCACGGGCACCGACGCCGGCAAGCAGGGACGGGTTCTCCGCGTATATCCCGACAAGGCAAAGGTCCTGGTCGAGCATGTGCGCATGGTCAAGAAGACTGTCAGTTCCAAGTCCGGCAAGAACACCAAGGGCGGCATCGCCGAGCAGGAAGCGCCGATCCACGTCTCGAACGTGGCTGTCGTGTGCCCCAACTGCAACGAGCCGCGCCGCGTGGGCTACAAGATCGAGGGCGACACCAAGACCCGCATCTGCCGTCATTGCGGCAACGCCTTGCCGGTGAAAACCAAGTAGTTTGAAACCCTCTCGGCATTTACATGCCGAAGGCGAACCAAAGGCTCGGAAGAGCCCTTCCGTATCGGTAAACGGACGATTGAACGATGGTCCACTCCGAAGACCGGATGAAAGAGAGCAGAGAGATGGCAGATCAGAAAGCACCTAAGGGCGAGCGCAAGGCCAAGGCCGAACAGTCCGCCGCGCCTGTCGAAACGGGACCCCGCGCGCCTCATGAGCCGGCCCGTTTGAAGGTTCGCTACAACACCGAGATTCGCACCGCGCTCCAGAAGGAGCTCGGTTTGGACAACATCATGGCTGTGCCCAAGATCGACAAGATCGTCGTAAACATGGGACTCGGCGAAGCGACGCAAAACACCAAGCTGCTTGATCCGCTGGTGGCCGACCTCGCCCAGCTCACCGGCCAGAAGCCGGTAACCACCAAGGCCAAGAAGTCAATCGCGGCGTTCAAGGTGCGCGCTGGCATGTCGATTGGCGCCATGGTCACGCTGCGCTCGGATGCGATGTACGAGTTTCTTGACCGTCTGATCTCGACCGCGCTGCCCCGGGTGCGCGACTTCCGCGGCGTTTCCACCAAGAGTTTTGACGGGCGCGGCAACTACACGCTCGGTCTGCGCGACCAGCTTATCTTCCCGGAGATTGAGTACTCCAAAGTCGAAACGCTCAAGGGCATGAACATCACCATCGTTACCACTGCCAACGATGATAATTCG
>CAILBQ010000104.1 GCA_903832475.1 uncultured Acidobacteriota bacterium
AAAGCGATGAACGCGGCAGTTCGAAAGAATCGTCGGGCAAAGTCCCGGAATGTTCCGCCGCATATGCCGATAGAGAGATTCAGTTATGTCATGGATCGAAAAGCATTAGGCCCAGAGCGACGTGGTAGGGCGCGAAATCAAGAAAGAGATCATGGATAATACCTGTTCAGAAGATCTAGAGACAATCCGAGAGTTCCTCGTAGAAAGTTATGAAAATCTCTCGCGCCTCGATCAGGATCTCGTCACACTTGAGAAACATCCTGACGACGTCAAGCTTCTTGGTAATATCTTTCGCACGATTCACACAATCAAGGGAGCATGCGGCTTCCTGGCGTTTTCGACTCTCGAAGGCATCACCCATCAAGCGGAAAGTCTCCTGAGCCAGTTACGCGATGAAAAGAGAAAGCTGAACCCAACCATCGTCTCCCTCATCTTGGAGACGGTCGATGCAACTCGCAAAGTGCTGGCATCCATTGAGAGCACTGGCAAAGAAGGCTCCCATTCATTCGAAGGGCTGACTGAACGCCTACGTGTTGCCGCGGATGAGGTGGAGTTCCCCGGGAATGCTTCGAATTGGAAAAAAGACAGTCCACTTGAATCAGCCCCGGAGCCAAGAAACCCCTTTGTTAACGAAGGGGCTTTGGCCCTCCCCGCAAATCATCAACTGACGTCGGAGACTGGAGACCACCGGGGTGCAGGAGAAGAGCGAACAAAGCAGGCGCGGAAGGAAGAAGATTTGGATAAGCCCTCCGCAGCCGCTGATTCAAACATTCGGGTGGGAGTGGGACTCTTAGACAAGCTAATGGATCTCGTAGGGGAATTGGTCCTTACACGGAACCAGATCCTTCAATTCAATACTGAGCGCGAAGACGCCGCTCTCAACGCCACCTCTCAACGTTTGAACCTGATTACCACCGAGCTGCAAGAGGGCGTCATGAAGACCCGCATGCAGCCCATTGGAATGGTGTGGAACAAACTTCCGCGGGTGGTGCGGGACATTTCCGTTGCGCTCCACAAACAAGTCAAACTGGTGATGGACGGAACAGAGACCGAACTCGATCGGACCATCATCGAAGCGATCAAAGACCCGCTCATGCATCTGGTCCGCAACTCGTGCGATCACGGCATAGAGCAGGCGGATGTGAGAGTTCGGGCTGGGAAAGCAACAGAAGGAATACTGACCCTTCGCGCCTATCATGAGGGGGGGCAGGTAAACATTGAGATAAGTGACGACGGAGCAGGAATAGACGTCGCGCGTGTCAAGCAGAAAGCAATAGATAGCGGACTTCTGCGCCCGGAACATGCCGAGAAGATCAGCGATCGTGAGGCACTTAGTCTCATTTTTCAGCCCGGATTTTCACTAGCCAAGACAGTCACAAATATTTCCGGGCGTGGAGTTGGCATGGATGTGGTCAAATCCCACATCGAGAAGATAGGGGGCGTCGTTGACGTCTCCAGCCGACTAGGAGAAGGAACGTCTTTTAAGATCCGGATCCCGCTCACTCTGGCCATTATTCCCGGCTTGGTCATTTCAAGTGGTGGCGAGCGTTTTGTCATTCCTCAGGTAAGTTTGCTTGAACTGATCCGGCTGGAAGGCGACGTGGCAGGGAAGCATATTGAGCATGTGCACGGAACACCTGTGTACCGACGGCGTGGAAATTTACTCCCTGTGACTTACCTCAATGAGGTTCTCGGGCTGAAAGCGACCGGCCTGCAGCAAGCAGTGAACATGGTGGTGCTCCAGGCCGAGGATCGCCAATTCGGGTTGGTCGTCGATGGCATTAGTGATACACAAGAAATTGTTGTCAAGCCTTTAGGAAAACAGTTGAAAGGCCTGACTCTCTACGCTGGCGCCACGATCATGGGCGACGGGCGAGTGGCTCTCATCCTCGATGTACTCGGCATTGGCCAGCGTTCCGGCGTCTTTGGTGAATCGAGGGAAGCGGCGCGCGGAGCCGATAAACAGAAAGACCGTTCTGAGATCGAGCGACAGCGCCTGCTGCTATTGAGCTCCGGCTCCTTCCACCGATTGGCCGTTCCCCTCTCGCTCGTTGCCCGGCTCGAAGAATTCCCGCGAACAGCAATCGAGCACGCTGGAGGTGGAATGGTCATGCAATATCGAGACCGAATCCTCCCTTTGGTATTACTGAGCGAAGTACTGGAACCGGGTTCTCCCACCATCGATCAGTTGACGGAGACCGTACAGGTGGTTGTCTTCAATGACGGCGACCGGAGCGTGGGGATGGTGGTCGACCAGATACTGGACGTTACAGAAGAAGCAGTCACAGTCCGCCGCAAGTCGCATCGCAAAGGCTTGCTGGGATCGGCGGTCGTTGGCCAACATGTTACCGACTTCCTGGATCTGAATGAAGTCATACTCGCGGCTGATGGTAAATGGGACAAGAGTCTAGACGGACAAGGAAGCGGCAAGAAAGTCTTAGTCGCGGAT
>CAILBQ010000105.1 GCA_903832475.1 uncultured Acidobacteriota bacterium
AAATTTGTTCTCCGGGTCGACGGGATGGTCAATCTTGAAAGCACCCGAAGATTTGTAGAGAGTTCCATACACATCGACCCCACCGATAAAAACCGCCGCAACATTCGCTGTTGACTCCCCTGCGGAGTAGACATAAAGCCCAATGCCATTAGGAGATCCGCCAAACGAAACCACACCATCGCCGCCATACCCGTTCGTACCTCCTCCGGAATCACCTCCAAAGAACTCGCCGCCAAAGCCTCCGCTGCTACCATTTCCGCTCGGATTCCCGAGACCGCCCTGACCTAAAACGCCAACTCCGCCATACGTCGATTCCGCAGCGGTGTTGGTGGCCGCTCCGCCGTACCCGGTTACCCCATTGCCGCCCGAGCTGAAGCTGACCGTCCCGGAACTGCCCCCATAAGCCACGATTCCGTCTGGCGTGTAAGGTGCGGTACCGCCGTAATAGCCTGAGTTCGTGACCGAGAAGGCCGGCTTGGCAGATGCCGTCCCATGCCCCGCGTAAGGCAGACTGAGCACAGTTCCAGGCGGTCCCTGCGCACCCGTCGCTCCCTTCGGCCCGGCTGGCCCCGCGGGTCCGGTTGGTCCCGTCGAACCCTTCGCTCCTGCCGGTCCGACCGGCCCCGAGAGGGTGATTTCCAGCAGTGCCGGATGGCTCGTCTCCGTGTTTTCCTTGCTGTCGAATGTAACGTTCGCCGTGCTGGCCGGTCGCAGTTCCAACCCGTAATTGCTGGACGGGGAGGTAACCCAGCCCTGAACCAGGGAAGTCACAGGAAATACCAGGTATTTGTTGACACCTACCGTCTCCGTACCCGCCACTATCGAAGACGTTGTCGGCTTGGTCGCATAGGTCACAGAGCCTTCTGACCAGGATTGGGTCACCTGGTAGAGATTGACGGCGCCACCTGTCGTCACTTTATCCGGAAACACAATCAGCCGGGCATTCACCACCTGGGCAGCGGTGGTTCCAGAGGGTAGTGCATTCGAGATATCGAAACTGAGTAGCGTGGATGTAGTCGAATTAATGGTCAGCGTCGCACTGGATCCGTAATTTGTCGTCGTGGCTGCACTGTTGACGAATGTATCGCCAGTGAGTACCGCGATTTGCCCCTTGGCAAGAGGCGCTGACAGCATGCATAGCGCTCCGAATGACAAACTCCAAATGGAAAATTGCCTCATATGCCCTCCCGGAATCTGCGCTTGAATGCACACACCCGTGACTTGATTTTGCCCAGCAAATTGTGGCGTATCGGCCAGAGTGTAGCATGAGGTGTTAGTCGCCCGACGAGGGAATTGGCCGACGGAGCAGCCCTTTCATCACCGACA
The DNA here is from genome assembly GCA_903832475.1 of uncultured Acidobacteriota bacterium. Classification (GTDB taxonomy): domain Bacteria; phylum Acidobacteriota; class Terriglobia; order Terriglobales; family Acidobacteriaceae; genus Acidicapsa. Next base: position 1,327 of record CAILBQ010000105.1, read on the forward strand.
GCGAGCGAATCTTCCTGCTTCGCGAAAGAAGAGCCTAGATGGCCCCCAGCGCCTTCAGGACTCCGCTACACCCCCATCGTCCGCTCAACCACAAGCCCATGCGACCACGGCCGACAACGAATCCTACTCGAGTTCCGGCTGTATCCTCGGCAACTCGGAAGTTACGCGCAAGTTCAAGCTTTTTGAGAGCCCCCGCATCATCGCACCAGCCGCTCCTCAAGCGACAGCCTGCACCGAAATCGCCTTCAACCGATCCATCAAACTCGATGAGTTCGAAACCGGGTAGGCCGGGGATTCATCCCCGGCAGAACACGACTCCATCCAGCTTGTCCCACGAGGGGCCTCGACGGCCCCGAGCATCTTGCCCAACTCCGCTACCCCCACATCGTCCGCTCAACCACCAGCCCATGCGACCATCGGGAGCATAAGCGGCCAAAGGCCGCATCCGCCCGCACGGCAGGTGCCGACCAGCGGGAGCATAAGCGGCGAAGCCGCACCCGCCCGCACGGCAGGTGCCTGGGTGCCCCATATCTGGCCGCGCCGTTTGCGGTCAGACGTGGGATTAAGAAAATTTCGCTAACTGCTCCGCACTCGGCTTCTTCGTCACCAGACTCACCAGAATCATCGCGGCCACCGCCACGATCAACGCCGGAAAAATCGCGTCTCGCTGCGAAAGCAACGCCGGGAACAGCGTCTTGAACGACGTCTCATTCCACAGCAGCGTCACCGCCGTCCCGCTCCCAATCGCCGCCACCGCTCCCCACGCCGTGACCCGCGTCGAATAAAACGCCGCCAGCACCACCGGCGTCAGCGCCGCCGAATAAATGGTGTACGCATACAGCATCTTCTCCAGAATGCTCGGCGTGTAGATAGCTTGATAGAGCGCCCAGATCCCCAGCAGCACCACCGCCAGCCGCGAAATGATCAGCACCCGCTTGTTCGAAGCCTGTGGCGCCATGTAGCGCACAAACACATCGTTCACCAGGTTCGTCGCCGGCGAAAACAGGTAATTCGAAGCCGTCGAAATCACCTTCGCAAACACCGCCGCCAACAGCAGCGCGCCCATCAGCGCCGGCAGCCCATGCCGCGCCGTGTACGGAATAATCTCGTAGGGCTGCTTGGCCACTTCGCCCGTCGGATACAAGGCCGACCCAATCACCGCGATTGCCACGATTACCGTCTCCAGAATCACGGTCCCGATGATCCAGCCAATCACCGAGATCCGCGCGTCCTTCTCCGACTTCGCCGAAAAAAACTTCTGGTACATCACCTGGTTGCCCAGCATCAGCAGCATCGTCGGCACCAAAAACTCCAGCGCGCGCAAGGCCGTCAGGTTGCCCAGCACCTCAAAATGCGTCGCCGGCAGCGAAGCATGCAGGCCCGACCATCCCCCCGCCTTGACCAGCAGCAGCGGAGCCGCAATCAAACAGATCACCGTCACCAGCGACCCGATCGCCACATCCATGTAGGCGACGGACGACATCCCGGCCAGGGCCGTCGAGATGATGACAAACGCGGCAATGATGTACGTCCCCAGTTCCGGCGTTACCGTGTCCGGGAAAATCAGGTGCAGCACGTTGCCCCCGCCTTTGAACTGGTAGCTCGTAATCCCCACATACGCGAACAGAATGGCAATCGTCCCCAGCACCCGCGCCGTCTGGTTGTACCGCGCCTCCAGCATGTCGGGCAGCGTGAACTGGGCAAACTTCCGCGCCCGCGGAGCGATGAAGTAGATCAGCAGCAGCGCAATCCACCCGCCCGCCGGCTGCCACAGCGCCGCAAACCCATTCCGGTACGCGTTCTCCGCCCCCGCAAACAGCGACCCCGCGCCGATCCACGAGGTAAGCAGCGTCAGCACCAGCACCACCGCC
>CAILBQ010000106.1 GCA_903832475.1 uncultured Acidobacteriota bacterium
GCCCTACGACCTGACGCACGGAGAGGCGATGTTCGTGATCCACCTCATGCAGCACAAATGGGGGACCGATGCACCGTTCCCGGCCTATAAGACCATTGCGCAGCGGATGGGCGTGTCCACCAAGACCGCCCGGCGCTTCGCTGCCAGCTTGGAGCACAAAAAATACCTCCACCGCAAAATGCGCGTCGGGGCGACCAATCGGTTCGACCTCACCAAGCTGCTCGCCGCGCTCGTGAATCTCAAAACCAATAAACCGGCGGCGCATGGCGTGGCCCGAAAGTCCGCGTCATGAACTCCAGCTTCCAAGCCTATCGTGATGAATCTATCGGGACGCCTCTGTCTTCGATGCCGGTAGCGCGAGCAGTTTTTGCTGGTTCGTGCTCTCTGCTGCGCCAGCGTCTGTGCTGCGTATCCGCCATACGCCTATCTAAACCTGTAATAAACAACCTGACATTAATAGGTTACGGGTCTCAATGACAGGGTAATTCAAATCTTCTTGACAAATATACCAATTGTCGTATTATTGTTGTATGAGTTTCAAAATTGTCATTCAGGCCTCTGGCCTCAACATTTCAGCCAATCTCAAGGATGAGGCTTTGGTCACGGTTATGCAACTGATTCAAGAGCAGCGGGATGATTCAGCACTCGTAGCACCCACTTCGACAGTCCCGAGTCTCGCCGGGCAACCGACGAACGGCGAGCCCCTCGGCGGAAATGACAGCGAAGAGTCGATTAAGGCGACCCTCAAGGCTCACGGCGGGGCCGAATTACTCAATCAACTCAAATGGGACAGTTTCCCGGAGAAAATCCTCCTCCTCGCCGCTTGGCACGAAGCCCGAGAGGGAACCACCCCCTGGCGGAGCGCCGATATGGATGACACCTTCAAACTGGCCAAGGAAAGCCCGCCATCAAATTTCCCCCGCGACATCAAGAACGCCATCAAGTCAGGCTGGATTCACAATGAGACGCCCCGCACCTACGTCGTCACACGCACCGGCTGGAATAAGATCGGACAAGCCCTGCGAGGTCAGACCACATGAGTTCACTGCCACCCGAAGTCAGATACCACGTTCTCCCTCTGCCCCGTGTCCAGCGAGAGGCGAAGAGGCTTTTGACCGCACAGCAACTTGAGGAGGGAATTTCGCTCACCAAGCAGCTGCGTTATTACCCCGATGTTCCCGATTTAAGCATCGAGCCATGCGGGGACGGGATGGAATTGCGCCTCGAAGGCGATGCGATCAACCGCCAAGGTTGGCTGCGTGCGATATTCTGGACGCATGAGGCCCGCAAGACGATCTACGTCGTCGATTTATTCTGGAAAAAGACCAATAAGGTGAGCGTAGCGGATCTGCACCGCATCAATCACCGTATTCGCCAATTGAAGGCTCTGCTGGCCGCTGGCGGCCGTCCTTGGAAATCAGGTGAGTAGCTCGGCTACGTCCACGCCGAAAGCCTTGGCCAGCTTCTGCAACGTCTTTTGCTGAGGGAGATGGTCTCCGGTCTCAATGACCGCGATGTAGCTGCGTCGCAGTCCTGCCTTCTTCGCCACGGCCTCTTGCGTCTGTAGTCCCGCCTTCGCGCGAAGGGAAAAATACTTCTTTTGGAATTCTTGGCGGCGGCGATCTGTTTTCCGTTTCGCTTTTGCAAAAGCGGCGTCACCTGAATTCAACTCTTTCTCCCACTCTTCCACTGTTGCGGTAGGTAATTCGAGTGGCTCGTTGGCACTGATTTCCTCTAGCGTGCGGAGGATATTGGCTTTTTCATCGGAATCGGTTTCACGCTCATACGCAAAACACAGCTCCACGAGCGAAGCGATGCGGGCCTTCTCCTCTTGGGGCACGTCGGGCCGACGAACGGATTGATCCACTCTTTCCAAAGCGGCGCGCAGCAGCGGGTGGGATGCCCA
>CAILBQ010000107.1 GCA_903832475.1 uncultured Acidobacteriota bacterium
CCCGTGTAGGCTTCGATCTTGGTTCCGAGTCCGGTTTTGTTATCCGCAAGGCCTTTCAAGCGCACCAGGAGAGAGTGATTCTTGCTGCCGCCCTCATTGCGCAGCCACACCGGGTCGCCGCTTGCCGAGGTCACTATCAGATCGGCGGCGCCGTCCTTGTCGACATCCATGGCAATCAACCCGCGCGGATCATGCAGCGCGAGCTTGTCCAGCGCCAGCGCCTTACTGACATCGTCAAAGCCGCCATCGCCGCGATTGCGAAAGACCCGCACTTCGGCTCCATGGCTGGTCTCAACGATCGCTGCGATATCGAGCCAGCCATCATTGTCGACGTCGATGGCTGTCGCGCCCCAGGCCCGCAACGCGTCATGCATGGGAAGATCGACAGCCTCAAAGCTGTTCCCGTCTCTATTTCGCCAGAGCGTTACACCCTGCGGTCCGGCATGGCTTACGAGCAGGTCCATCCAGCCGTCTTTGTTGAAGTCAAGCGCCGTGATGCCAACCGAGGCAGGGTCGGCCTTTCTTTTATACAGCGGTTGTGGGGGATATTTGCCCTCGCGCGGATTGTAGTAAAGGGTCGGTCCGTTGCTGTCACCGGTCACTGCGATATCCACGGCGCGATCGTTGTTCAGATCAGAAAAAGTCACCGACTCGGTGTGCCCAGAACCACCCAGTCCGGTCTGCTCTGTCCAATCAGTGAAGGTTCCATTGCCGTTATTCCGCCACAGCACGTTCGACGCGCCGCCGTCTTTCAGAGCGGAGCCGGTGATGAACAGGTCGAGATCGCCGTCGTGGTCGTAATCGGCAAACGTGATGGCCCGCGGCTTGTTGTGCGGCTCCAGCCCGGCCTTCTGCGTTACATCTTCAAACCTGCCTTTACCCAGGTTGTGAAACAGCACCACCTTGTCGGTCAGCGCGACGGCCAGATCGCTCAACCCATCGGCGTCGAAATCACCCGCCGCGCAGGAGATGGCCGTGCCGCTTGCGACGAGGCCCGTCTTCTCCGCGGCGAGATCTTCGAAGCTTCCGTCGCCGCGGTTCCGCAGCACCCGGATCGCCGAGGTTCCCGACTGCATCAGCACCAGGTCATAGAGCCCATCGCCGTCGACGTCCAACATGCAGCTTCCGCCTGAGGACGGCGATCCATTTCCCTTTGCGGTAACTCCGCCGCTGTGCACCAACGCCTGTTCGGTGAAGCGCACGGGAATCATCCCCGCCTTGGGCTTGTGCTCCTCGACCACCGGCACTGCCGTGGAGTAATGCCCCTGATCGCCATACGACAGCCCCAAAGCCGACGAAATCTTGGCGCCGGTCAAGTGCTGAAAACGGACGAAGTGCGGCTTGGCCTCGTCGGGATGGCCCGACCGCTGCAACGCGCGCGCCATCGCAAACTCCGCCGAAGCGTGCTGCGAATTCATCTTCAGCGCCTGCGAAAATGCCTCGATCGCCGGCTGCCACTCCTTCTTGTCCTGCAGGCAAACGCCTTCGAAATAGAGCGAGTCGGCATCTTTGGGGTCCAGTTCGCGCGCCCGCTTAAAACTGGCTATCGCGTCGTCAGTCTCATTTCCGGCGCGCTGCACAAGACCCAGGTTGTACCAGGCCCGCGGATCGTCCGCCTTCAGAGCGATGGACCGCTTCAGCGCGGCCTCGGCTTCGGGCAGCTTCTGCAGATACAACAAGGCGATGCCGTCGTTCAACTGGGCCTCGGGCAACGTCTTGTCTACGCGGCATGCTTCGGCAAGAGCAGCCTCTGCCTTTTCGGTCTGCTGCTGATTCAACAGTGCCACGCCCTTGTTGTTCAAAAGCACAGCCTGAGGATCGTGCTCAGCGACCGCATCCAACGAGCAGATCAGCGTGCAGACCAGCGAAAGCAAGAACAACATGCCAACCATCGAATTACGAAGACCAAGAACACGCATCGAGACACATCCAGCCAAAATCCGAAGAGCTTTGTGAATACATCAGTGTCTCAAATTCACGCCCAGCTTGCATCTCCGCTACCGTAGCTCATTCCAAACGACTTCATCTCGCCAACACATCGCGCATTTTTTTGAGGATCCTGATTTCCCTGTGCCCCGGCCCGGTGCCGTGCAGTTGGGAACAACTATACTGGGGCGTGGATTCTCCCTTAGGTAGCGGCGCAAACCCGGATGAAATCGACTGGCATGCCTTTCTGCAACGGCCGGCGCTGCCGCGAACTGCGAACCTCGACTCCTTGCTTGATCGAAGCATCCTGGTCACGGGAGCAGGCGGCTCCATCGGGAGCGCCCTCAGCCTGCGCCTGGCATCTATCGCGCCGCGGCGCCTCATCCTCCTCGACTCTTCGGAACAAGCTCTTTACCGCCTTCAAATCCAGCTTACGGGTTTCCAGTCGTCAAATATCTTCACGATCCTTGGCAGTGTCAATGACGCGTTGCTGCTGGATGAGATCTGCGCCCTCCATCAGCCGAACATCGTCTTCCACGCCGCCGCTCACAAACACGCTCCTCTGCTTGAGGAGCAGCCGCTGGCTGCTATCGCGACCAACACGCTGGGCACGGCAACCCTTGCCGATTGCCTGATCCGTCACCGGAATCCGCGGCTCATCCTTCTCTCCACCGACAAGGTTGTTGAGCCCACCAGCATCCTGGGAGCCACCAAGCGCGTTGCCGAGCTCATTACGCTATCCGCAGGAGGTTTGGTCCTGC
>CAILBQ010000108.1 GCA_903832475.1 uncultured Acidobacteriota bacterium
GGTATGCACCCTGGAGAACCAATAGACTTTCGCCGAACTGCGCGAGGCTGCAGCGGCAGTGCGATCGTTGTCGGCATTCAAGATCAGGGAGTCGGAATGCGTCTGCGCGCTGAAGATCATTTCCTTGGCCATGGCGTAATTTTCGAACGTTCCATGGCGATCAAGATGATCGGGCGTGATGTTGAGAATGACTGCAATCTTCGGATGGAAGAAGTGAGTGCTTTCCAACTGGAAGCTGGAGACCTCCAGCACTGACCAACCGGCGTCGGTGCTTTTGCCAATGAGGTCAACAACAGGCACTCCGATGTTGCCACCGACCAGGGTCTCGATACCGGCGGAGGTGAGGATGGCGCCGGTGAGCGTTGTGGTTGTGGTCTTGCCGTTAGAGCCGGTAATGGCGAGGATGTTGCCTTTCAGATATTGCGCTGCCAGTTCGAGCTCGCCGATGACCGGTAGGCCGAAGGCTTTGACCTGCACCAATTCAGGCGTGTCGAGGGGAACGCCGGGGCTGACGACGATCAGATCCTGGCGGCGAAAGGTGAGCAATCCGTGACCGCCGGACTCGACCATGATGCCGTGCTCAAGGAGCGCAGGGATTTCCTTGGCCAGGGCCGCGGCGCTGCGCATGTCTGACACCGTCACCTGTGCCCCCAGCCTGCGGAGGAACAAGGCCGCTGCCAGTCCAGATTTGCCCAGACCGACAACCAGAACCTTTTTTCCCTTTAACTCCATGCGGGTATTCGCTCCTTGCGCCCTCTGAGGATTCCGCGGCGGCTGTCACTCGGCACCTTCCATTGTGTCACTCAATAGCGGTGGAAGGGCCGGAACTAGCGCAGTTTGAGCGTGGTGAGTGCAAACAATGCAAACACCAGCGCGGCAATCCAGAAGCGGGCGATGACTTTCGATTCACTCCAGCCCATCAGTTCGAAATGATGATGCAGCGGAGCCATTTTGAAGATTCGCTTGCCGCGCATTTTGAAGCTGCCAACCTGGAGAATGACGGAAACAGCTTCGAGGACAAAGATACCGCCGATGAAGGGCAGAAGAAGCTCCTGGCGAATGACGACGGCGACGGTGGCGATAGCGCCGCCTAAGGCCAGCGAGCCGACGTCGCCCATAAAGACTTCAGCCGGGTGCGCGTTGTACCAGAGGAAGCCGATGGAGGCGCCGACCATGGCTCCGCAAAAGACGGTCACTTCGCCGACGAGAGGCATGCGCTGCAGTTCAAGGTAATCGGCGAAGACCACGTGGCCGCTGACATAAGTCAGGACAGTGAGCGCGCCTGCGGCAATGATGGTGCAGCCGATGGCGAGCCCGTCGAGGCCGTCCGTGAGGTTGACGGCGTTCGACGAGAACACAATCACCAGTGTCACGAAAACGACGAAGGGCAGGAAGGCGAGGAAGCCTAGGTGAGGGATCTGTCCCAGCAACGGCCAGGTCAGGCCGGGATGAAAACTCTTCACAAAGGGAACGGTGAGGCGCGTTGAAAACAAGCCGAACTGCTGGAGGATGACCAGGGATGTGGCGACGAGCAGGCCCACGATGGTTTGCCAGAACATCTTGGCGCGCGCGGTGAGGCCGAGGTTGCGGCGCTTCACAACCTTGATGTAGTCGTCGGCAAAACCGATCGCGCCAAAGCCGAGCGTTGAAAAGACCACGACCCAGACAAAGGGGTCGGCAGGGTTTGACCAAAGCACGGTAGGCAGAAGAACTGCGATCAGAATGAGAACGCCGCCCATGGTGGGTGTGCCGGATTTTTTCTTATGCGATTCGGGACCTTCGTCGCGAATGTACTGGCTGATCTGGAATTGGCGAAGTTTGTCGATCACGATTGGGCCGATCAGGAGAGCGATCAGCAGGGCGGTCAGAGACGCGAATGCGGTGCGGAAGGTGAGATAGCGGAAGATGCGGAAGGGGTGGAAATACGGGAAGAGTTTTAGGTAGAGCA
>CAILBQ010000109.1 GCA_903832475.1 uncultured Acidobacteriota bacterium
GCATCGTCGACCACGATGCCGATCGCCAGCACCAGGCCGAACAACGTCAGCGCGTTCAGGCCGAACCCCATCAGCAGCATGATGATCGATTCGAAGATCTACCACGTGCCGCCAGGCAAGAAGCTTAACCTGAGCGAATGGCCCACGGCGATTCCGGCACTGACCAAGTCGAAGAAGCACTATCAAAAGCTGCTTGAAGAGCATGCGAAGGATCTCAGCGCATTACAGCATCTTCACTATGCATCCAACCGCCACGCGCTTCTGCTTATCTTTCAGGGCATGGATGCTGCCGGTAAGGATGGTGCCATACGGCACGTCATGTCCGGGATCAATCCGCAGGGATGCGAAGTTACAAGCTTCAAGCAACCGAGCGCCGAAGAACTGGAACATGATTTTCTCTGGCGCACTGTGTGCCATCTACCCCAGCGCGGTCGTATCGGCATCTTCAATCGTTCTTATTATGAGGAAGTACTCGTCGTTCGAGTTCATCCGGAGGAGCTCCGCAACGAAGGGCTTTCAAAGCAGCTACACGATGATAAGTCGAAATGGGATGACCGGTATCGCTCTCTTGTGGACTTCGAGAAGCACCTTGATCGAAACAGCACGCGTGTCGTCAAGATATTCTTGCACATCTCGAAAGATGCGCAGCGGAAGCGGTTCCTGGAGCGCATCGATGATCCAGAGAAGAACTGGAAATTGAGTCTTGCAGATATTCATGAAAGAAAGTTTTGGAAAGACTACGCGAAGGCTTACGAAGAGTGCCTCAGCGCGACCAGCACACATCATGCTCCCTGGTATGTTGTTCCTGCTGACGACAAGGCGAACGCGCAGCTGATAGTCTCTGAAGTTGTGCTTGATGCGCTGCGTTCGCTGGACATGTCCTACCCTGTGTCGACTGCCGCCAGACTTCGGGAGCTGAAAGCACTTCGCAAAACGCTTACAAGATGAGCACCCCCTAACGTGCGCGGTTCGCCCGAAGGGAAATATCAACTTGGCAACAGACTCACGGCTCTCGTCCCAGTCAGGATATGGCAGGAGTGTACGGCAACGCGGAAGCGAGCACTTCTACCGCCCGCGCCGCGCTTCGCCCGGAAGGTCCTCGCAGTGGACGCTTTGCGCAAGATTCTGGGCGGAGCGCTTTGTCATCTTGTCAACAGCATTTCACCCACTCTACGGGCTGATCCCGATGGCGTACACCAGATGCGCATTGCAATACGATCGGCTCGCGCTGCGTTTCGCCTGTTTGGTGTGGAATACGGTACGGCGACTGAGCACAAGTTTGACTCGCGTCTTCGATCCCTGGGACAGGTTTTTGGGCAGGAGCGAGACTGGAATGTGTTCTGTCTCGACACGCTGCCTGGGGCTATTGCGGCTGCCAGATCCGCTGTCGCCGCAAGTCGCCTGCGACGCCTGAGAAAGCCCGCTGAGCGTCAGCGTCGCGCCGCACAGTTGGCGACACTTCGGGCCATCAATGGCCCGCTGCTGACTCCACTAATCCTGCAGCTGGCCGCTTGGGTAGACAAGCGTAGTCTGTCGTCGCCATCTTCGCGCTACGATCTCGGGCACCAGCAGCTCAGTGTTCTAGCCCCCCTGCTCCTGAATCGAGTCGCGCACTCGGCACATAGGCGCGCTCGGCATGTCGACAGGCTTTCAACGGACAAGTTGCACCGCGTGCGCAAAGCAGTCCGTAGGCTCGGCTCTGATGCCACCAGTCTTGCCAGCGCCTTCCCGCGCCGACTGGTCAAACCGTACAAACACCGATGTGATGAGGTGCTGAGGATACTGGGTGCCATCAGCGACACAGTCGTTACACGACGCATCGCGAACTTATTAATTATTACTCACCCGGACCTTCGGAGCGCTGCAGCCATCGTCATTCGTATGAGTCGGTGTCGGGAAGCCGCAGAGCGCCGCACATTGAAGGGCGCGCTCAGGGCTCTCCGCCGAACGCCGGCCTTCTGGCTATAGGGGCTTAGCGACGGCCCATTCGTGGTCGCACGTTGCAGTACAGACGTGACGTGCCGGCTTCACGCTCACCCGGATCACGGACCCTGCAATTTTCAATACTTTCCGATTCGCGGGTGACATTCGGCAGTGGAGAATACTGCGACCACTTGCCTTCGCCACCAGCCCGACCGTTGACGTGCTCATTGACAATCCTTCAATTCAGACTCCCCGGGCCGCAACCATTTGAGACGCCAAGGTGATGTTGACGCGGGGACATTGGGTCAGTCACCCATGCCAGGTCTGTACGCAGTCACACGCAGATCGAGAACGCCGCGCGGGGTAGCAGTGATCCTGGATCCTCGCCGCCGAATCCGTATCGTGCGGCAGCGCACTGACCCAGAGCAGTGATCTCGCGCAAGGTAGACAGCGTCAGTGACTCACTCCTATGCCGGCCCATCCAGATGACAACCCTGTTCGAGCCAATTCGCTTCGGCCACATTGATGCCGCCAATCGCATTGCGATGGCACCGTTGACTCGCAACCGCGCGGGACCCGCACAGGTGCCGACTTCTCTGATGACGACCTACTACGAGCAGCGCGCGGGCGCTGGGCTGATTGTCACTGAAGCCACGCAGATTTCACCCTCAGGTCAGGGTTACCTGGATACACCGGGAATCTACAGCGCGGCACAGATCAGCGGCTGGAGCCCGATTGCCAACGCCGTGCACGGCAAAGGTAGCAGGCTCATGATGCAGCTTTGGCACGTGGGCCGAATCTCGCACACTTCCCTGCAGCCCGGCGGGCAGCAGCCCGTCTCAAGCACGGCTCGGCGCGCCAATGCCAAAACCTTCACCGCCAAGGGCTTCGAAGACGTCTCGACACCAAGGTGTCTGCGATTGGATGAACTACCGGGAATCGTGCATGACTTTCGAGAGGCGGCACGAAACGCCATGGCTGCCGGGTGCGACGGTGTGGAAGTGCATGGCGCGAATGGCTACCTGCTGGAGCAATTCCTGCGCGACAGTATCAATGATCGCACCGATGCCTATGGTGGCTCGCAAGAGAACCGGGTGAGGCTGGCAGTGGAAGTGATGACTGCGGTTGCCGCGGAAGTCGGATCCGGACGCACCGGACTGCGCTTGTCCCCGGTAAGTCCGGTCAATGACGCGGGACAGGACAGCGACGCGCAGGGCCTGTTCAATCTGCTGCTTGAGCGGCTCGCGCCTCTGCAGCTGGCATACATTCATGTCATCGAAGGCGCCACCGGCGGCGCGCGCGATGTGGCGCCTTTTGACGACGCGGCGCTGCGTCGTCGCTTCAAGTCCGGTAATGCGCACGGCGCCTGGATCGCCAACAACGGCTATACGCGCGCCATGGCCATCGAAGCCGTGGCCAACGGGTCTGCTGACCTGGTCGCCTTTGGCCGACCCTTCATCAGTAACCCGGATCTGGTCAACAGGCTTCGTCTGAAC
>CAILBQ010000110.1 GCA_903832475.1 uncultured Acidobacteriota bacterium
CGTGGGCGACGTTTCAAGCCGCGCTTCTTCGGAATAAAAAAAGTGGCTTTTGCTTTTCCCGTTATATACGTGCGGCAGGACAATGGGACCGCCAATTGTGCCGCCAAAATCGTTCCTTCGATACAGAGGAGCAGACGTTCCGATATCGAAGTATCCCTTCGAATTGAAATTCTCATTCCGTAAAAATTCGTAAAGGCTGCCATGAAAGGAATCGGAGCCGGACTTGGTGGTCACGATGGTGGTTCCATTGCCGGTACTGGGATATTGCGCGCCGTAGTTGGAAGTCAGTACCTTAATCTCCTGGATGGCGTCGATGCTGGGGTACACGATGAGCGTGCTGTGATCCTTGTTGATTCCAACATTCAGAGTCTCGGAACCATCGACCTGAAAGCTGTTGTACTCGGTGCGGCCGCCATTGACGCTGTATGCGACGCTGCCCGCCATTCCAACCTTGGCTTCGTCCTGCTGGGTCTGGTTGCTCACCCCAGGGGCCAACGCGATGAGCTGGGTAAAGTTCCTGCCATTGAGCTGAATGGCCGAGACCTCCTTTCCGGAAATCGTACCGCTGATCTCGTTGCTCTCCAGATGAATCTCGGTCAGATCCGAGCCTCCCTGGACATTGACCGTGGTCTGCTCGCCGCCCACAGTCAATTGAAGATTAAAGAGGAAGGCCTGCCCCATGCCGAGGGTCACATCGTGCGGGGACACACTGAAACCTGGCGCCTGCACGACCACGCGGTACCGTCCCGCGGTCAGATACGGAACGCTGTACTCGCCGGACGCGTCCGTCGTAGTGTGCACGACGGTGCCGCTGTCCAGGTTAGTTACTTCGACTTCAGCGTTGGGGACGGACGCATTTTGAGAGTCAGTGACCTGGCCGAAGAATCGTGCTGTTTGTGCATTCCCAGGGTGAGTCAGAAGAAACAAGAAAAAAAGAAGAAATCCTAGACGAGTAAAAAACCGTATATGCATTGTGAATTCCTGCCTGCTCTTAGTGGGACGTTGGTGGACTGGATGATATGGCGGACAGTTCCGCAAGGGAGTGTGATACGCCCATAAGTGCCGCGCGCGAGTCAGCAATGGACTGGCCCAATTCTGAAGCGATCGTGTTGGTCTGGCGTGATTTCTCCGTGGCTTGGTAAACCAGTTCGCTGGTTAGTGCGAGTTCACGCTCTGCAGCCAGCGTGAGCGCCATCGAAGGAGTTGAGCTCGAAGTGGAGTTAGGCCCGCGGGTAAGGCCAAGGGAGAACATCGTCTGTTCCTGCGCGGCAAGCGCTGCGCTAGCGCGCGCAATACGCAGCCCTATCAGCTCTGAGAAGAGTCTTTGAGACGCAGCGTCCTGATAGCGTCCCAGGTCATGCTGGCGAAGCAGAATTTCAATCTCTCGACTCTCGCGGAGCAAGGCTGAAACGGAATCCAAGAGATGCCTCGATCCATCCCCGCAATCTTTTTGTCCTATTCCGGATCGAACACAGTATTGATCCAGCAGGCTTTCTTGGAAGAGCAGCGATTCCGCCTTGATCGAGGTTGTGGTCGAGTTTACAGAGGGGAGCGAAGCAAGCTCGTGATAACTGAGGATGCGAACCGAGAGGTGGGGAATCATGGAAAGAGGCGCCATGATCTCATGCTTGCGGCTGTCGCTTTCAACAATCCCATCAATCCGAATACCACCCGGGCTTCGGCTGACAGTCAACCGTTCCGTGTCCGCGTGAAGAGTTTGCAATGCTAACTGGGCACTGAGCAGCGCCACGTCCAATTGCGACTCGCTCAACGTGTCGGGCACGCGATGGGAAGAAGAATCTTGCCTGGAATCGGGGGCAGGAGTGGAAGCGAGCGGAAGCTGGTCAAACCACGCGGGGTCAGCCATGGCCCACGGAACAAACTCACGGCTTAGTTCGGCGACTTCAATGGTCGCATGGTCGGCTAGAACGACCCTGCGTGCGACCGGCTGTAAGCTATCAGCTCGCAGTGTCATCGATTCGCTGCGAACGCCGCCGCCGTTGGTTTCGGTCGTAAGCACAAGCAAGTTTGATCCAGACCGATCGATGCGGTCTTCAGCGTGGGCGAGTTGATCATGCCAATGGAGAAAGTCGGCGGCCGATAGGGGATCATCCCATTGCATGTCGGCGCTTGCAAGCTCTCGCTTCAGTTCGACGGCGTCCCTACTGAGACGTTGTTTCTTGGGCCTGCGTTGGCCATCGACATCGCGATAGATATCCCTTGGAATGTTTCTACCACCGACTCGAATCTCAACCCGCTGATGTACGACTCCGGGCCTGTGCGAATCGTCTAGTTTGCGCTCCGTGTTCGCGGCCTGTTCGAGATCGCTGCGGAAGAGCGTACGGTTTTGTGCGGTGCTCACATGGAGCCAGCAGGCAGTGAGCAGCAACAGGACGGCACACGTTGCGGTCAATACGATCGGCCAGTTCCCGGGTTGCAATCCGTTGTACAGACGGGTGATCCACAGGCGCCAGAGGCCTTGTCGTTGAGCCTGGCCGCCATAGTGATTAGCTCCTATCTCTTTCAGACCCGTGTCATGATCGCCAAAAGACCTGCTCAGGCTCAACTCCTCCGCAGTGTCATTTTCGGAGCCCACATCTGCAGCATCGCTGCTATGCGGATGTTTGGTGCGGCTGGCTGGGCCAAGGGAATCTTCCATCGATCGGGCCGAGGGCGGCGGTGCACCACACAAGGTTGTCACAAGATTGAGGCACGATTTGCAGGTCGAAATGTGTGCCAGGAGCTGGCACTCGATGGCGCGATATGGTTTGGCTAAATATCGCTGGCGCAGGTCGTCGCTGGTGGGGCAGATGTCCCGCGAGTTCCGGAAGAGCAGATGCTTCAGTTCGTCCACAAACTCGTTCACGGGAATAGCAAGGCTGGGACGGGTGATTTCAGGAATGACTTGTTTGACGGGGACCCCGGCCTGGCGCGGTTGAAGGAGGTACTCCTTCAATTCGGCACGGGCCTGGCGAAGACTCAGGTCGACAGAATGGCGCGTCACTCGCGAAATGGCGGCGATTTCTTCAGGGAAATAGCCATGAAAAAAGCGCAGAAGGAAGACGCTGGCAAACTTAGCTGAGTTACGCCGCCAAAGAAGAAACTGCAGAATGGATCGTAACTCATTCTGGACTTCAATCCGGTCAAAAGAAGAGGAAGCGTAGATTCCGATTGAGAGAGTATCTGCGTCTAAGACGGACAGGCTCTGAAATGCATAACTCTTCCCCTTTCTTCGCTCGGTCAAGTAAGCGTAGCGAAGGTGCGAGTAAAGCAGAGGTTCCGGGTTGTGCAAGTGATAGAGCTTATCCCAGGAAATCAGGACGCGGAGGAACGTGTCTTGCACCAGGTCTTCGGCTGCAGGCCTGTCGTTGTGGGAGAAATGCAGGGCCCATCGCAGGAGCCAGGCGTACTTGGCCGCGAACATGCTCGCCGGGGTCGAATCCGGCCGTTCATAGGGTTGCATGATGTGCATTCCGTCTCTCTTGATATATCCGTAGGCAACCACCCTAATCTCTCTTGAGTTAATCCATAATTAACCTTTTCTTGTTTCAACCGTAATTCACGCTATGTTCATCGCATTGTCATGATTGCCTTAGTCGGGTAAGGGTACTTTCACGAAGGCGAGCAGAAGAGCGGACAGCCAAATGTCTATCCGCACTTGCCATCTATCTCCTCTCGTAAACATCAATGATGACCTAGCCCCGCCTCACTTTCGCATCGCACTGTCGGTTCGCTTTTCGATTCGGGCGGCGTGCGCCGCTCAGCTTCAATGCCCATCGATCTCTCCCCCCAGCGGGAGCAACATCAACGCGGATCTATCAAGGAGTAGTCATGAAAAGGCTGAAAGCAATTGTCAGCACCGTAGCCCTAGCTGCGTGTGCCGTGTGTGTGACGAGTTCGTCTGCGCAGACCCTGAAGGTGCTCACTGCAGGCTCATCTGCCCAATTTGGACCATTCGCTGTTGCCGCTTATGCTCTGGCCAAGAGCGGCGGCGCGACCGC
>CAILBQ010000111.1 GCA_903832475.1 uncultured Acidobacteriota bacterium
GCCGGTGCAATTGGAGCCTTCCCCGTGCCGGCCGCGTTCCGCCTTGTGCTCAGGGTTATAGCGGAAGTGGATCAGGGTGTTGTGCTGCTGGCTGGCCTGCATGACCACGTCGCCGCCGCGACCGCCGTCGCCGCCCGACGGACCTCCGCGGGGGACAAATTTTTCGCGGCGGAAGGCGACGCAGCCGTTGCCGCCATCGCCGGCTTTGACCAGAATTCGTGCTTCATCAATGAACATAAGGGGAAAATCCAACTTCCTGTCTTATCCAGTCTACCGGAAAACGCGGTTGGGCCGGCGATCGCTCGGGATAAGGGGGAAGCGAACTGTGCCGTGATGTCCGACACTGAATTCGTTCGACGCCGGGCTTAGGCTGACGGAATTCAAGCCTCCATGCAGAGTTTCAAGGAAGCGGGCCCCCAATTGACCTCCGTTCGCCGACTGGGTTTCACCCGTCGCCCTAATCGCGACGAAACCTTCGATTCCATCTGTGAGCGGTGCCTGCGTACCATCGCAACGGGAAAATCAAACATGGAATTACCTGAGATTGAGCAGGCCCACGCGTGTGATCACGCTGACCTGCAGAAGACGCTGCATCAAGCCGGGGCAACCTACATCCGCGTGCAGCTTGAGGCGATCCTGCAATCTGCAAAAAAGGGCCGATGACCCGCCTTTTCGAACGTCGGGGTTGCGCCTATACTTTGTGGTACTTCTCAATCTCTGCTTCGGTCCTCGCTGAATTCGTGCAATCGAGGGCTGAAATCCACCTTTTCGGAAGCCCAGCAAGCCATTGCCAGTGGCCATTCGAACGGTTGAGTTGCTGCAACTGCTTGTTTTCTTCGCCCGGATTTGCTTGATTTGGACGTGTCGCAGACCCTGAAGTCCGTATTCCCAATTTGGTACGGATTATTTCGGGCCGTGCGATCGTTGAGCCGAGACGGGCACCATGGTTCTACGGGATGCAGCATCGAGTTCATGCGAACGGCAGTCGCTCCGGTTGAAGCGGGGGTGGGGCCGGTCGCGAGCAAATACGCTTGTTCTTTGGTTTGGCGTTCTGCTTGTCTTGAGCGGACGTGCTGAAACACCACGGACGGATTCAAACCCACTTACAGGCAGCCTGGACGGCCGACTGACCGACACGCGCAGTGTGCCGCTGCGCATGGCTACCGTTGTGGTGCGCAATGTGGCGACCGGGGAGATCGCACAAGCCATAACGGCAAGAAATGGCAGCTACCATTTCGCCGGGTTAGGGCCGGGAGAGTACACGCTGGAGGCTTCGGTCCCGCAGCTTGGAAAGGGCGCTGTCGAGGGCATCCTGGTATCGGCCGGTCATGTTACCCGCATCCAGGCGGCGCTGATGATGGAGGCGCCCATTGCCGTGCCCCTTCCGACCGCGGCGTTTATGGCCATCGATCCGGTCGCGCCAGATGTGACCACCGAGATTTCACCCGAAGAGGTCAAGTCACTTCCCTTGCCGAACCGCGATTGGGCGGCACTTGAGACGGAAAACACAACATCCGTTCCCGTTGGGCAGGGTCAGCGGCGTGAGAGAAATTCAATTGAGACTGAACCGGCCCTCGAGATCGAGATTCCCGAGAGCGGTCTCGCGATTGCGGCCAGTCTGGAGGAAGAAATCGCAGATCCGACGGAGTTTCAGCCGGAAGTTCACGGCTATCGGGAAGAGGGCTGGGACGACCATGCCTTGACGGCGGCGACGGGAATGGTTCGGGATGAGGCGCTGGCCAACCGTTCTTCGGTGGAGGAAGTGCGCTCTTCCGAAGTTGATGCAAATGCTTCTCCCGCTCCGGCGAAGAGCAGGCTGCACGGGGAAGTCTCCTATGAGGACCGCCAGCGGGCGTGGAATGCCCTCAATCCATACACTCAGTGGGTGCAGCAAACCGCGCCTGCCAGCGGCATTGTTACGGCGCAGTATGCAGCGTTGCCCTATTCGCCCGCGGACGCGCGGCAGAGCTTCGGAGCAGGCGTGGGCAGCCAGATTCAGTGGAAGAAAATGTCGTGGTTTGCCGCTGGCGAAGGGCTGCTTCGGAATGATCCGGCGGTGGCGACGGTGCGGCATCCAAATGACTTTTTCGCCCAGCCCACGGAGGATGATCTGACGGTTCTGGCGGCGCGGCTGGGCAGCCCGGGGACGGCGCCTCTGGAGGCCGGGGCAAGCGCCTATTCAGAAGGCCTGCAACAGATGGCGACCTTGCTGGGGCCGGTTCCTCGCAGCAGCATCCGGGCGCAAGGGCTGGCCCGGATCGATGCGCAGATCACCGAACGGCAGCATTTGAGCATGGACAGCAACTTTTCTTACCTGAATTCCCCGGCCGGAGCGCGAACGCGATCGTCGGAGACATTCGGCAGCCACAGCTTTGGAAACAGCCAGGTCATGCAAGGCTCGGCAACGGCCAGGTGGGAGGATTTTCTGACGGCGAATGTGCTGAATGCGGTGTCGGCGAAGTTCCGCTTGCATGTGCTGGACGATACGCCGCAAGCTCCCTCGGCGTTTGAGCAGCCGCTGATCGATAACGCCTGGGGACTGCTACCGGAAATTATCGCCGACTCGCGATACGGCTTCATTTTTGGCAAGCCCGCGCAATTGGGCCGATCAAATTATCCCGATGAACATGTTTTCTCAGCAGAGGAGACCCTGAGTCTCGTGCGGGGAAAGAACCTCCTGCGATTCGGAGGCAGCTTCGAGCATCTTTCGGACGAGGTGAATGCTCTGGTCAATCAGACAGGCACTTACTCCTATGCGGATGTTCTGAACGTTGTTTCCGACGTACAAAGCTTCGAGAAATTTGGCCTGACCGACGCGAGCGACCCCTTTTCCGCGCAGCATAATTGCGACGAGACGGGGCGGGTTCACCGCAGCGCCGGAGGGTTGTTCGGACTTGGATACCTACCGTGCTATGCATGGTATTCGCAGCGAATCGGACCCTCCGATTGGCAACTGAGCACAAATTTGCTGTCGGCCTTTGCGACAGATCAATGGCAGCCAATGCACCGGCTAACGTTTTCGGCCGGTGTGCGCTTCGGCTGGCAACAGCTTCCTTCGCCGATTTCCCTCGTCGCAAATGCCAGCCTACCCGCGACGGAAACGCTTCCTTCCAATTTGCGCAGCCTTGCGCCGCGGTTAGGTTTGGCCTGGGAGCCTGCCAAAGGCACTGTGCTGCGGGTTGGGGCGGGGATGTACTTCGGGCAGGTCGGCAGCGCCGCGCTGCTGGCTGCCCTGACGCAGACAGGGTCGGGCAACGGCGACTTGAACTACTTTTTCAAACCGACAGACCAAGGGGCTCCACCTTTCCCCTATGTGTTTGCGACTGCCCCACAAACAGTAGTGACGCCGGGGGCGGTTTCTTTCGCTGGAAACTACCGCGTGCCGGAAGTAGACCAAGGGCTGGTCAGCGTGGAGCAGCAGCTACCCAGCCACTGGCTGGTGGCGGCAACGGCCATGGTCAGCCTGGGTAGACGACTCCCGATCTCGATCGATACGAACCTTGATCCCACTCAAGGTCCCCAAACGATTACCTATGCCGTTGAAGATGGTCTGCAGGCTGGCCCGCTGAAGACTTCTCAGTTAACGGTTCCTTTCTATACGGCAAGACTGAATCCGAATTACCAACAGATTGTTTCGATCGAGAGCCGAGCCAATTCAACGTACGACGCGGCGATGGTGCGAGTGACACGTTCGGCGAGCCACGGTCTCAGCCTGCACGCGCATTATCTCTATGGCCACGCGACGGATTGGAATCCCAACGAGTCGTGGCAGGTTGCGGACAATGATGTGCTCGATCCGAGGAATTTTCGCGCCGAATACGGAACATCGGACCTGGATATCCGGCATACAGCGGGCTTGTCTGTGATCTTTCAGACGCCGTGGAAGCTGAATCACTGGGCCGGTGCGCTGGCCAATGCCTGGTCAGTAGGAACGGTCGGCGAATATCGAAGCGGGCGGCCTTTCACCATGCGCACGGGTGGTTACGTGCCTGGGTTTTATGACGACAACAAGAAGCTGATTGAAGGCGTCGCGACCGGAATGAACGGCTCTGGCGGGGACAATCGCGTGTATGGCGTGGGCCGAAATACCTATCGCTACCCAGCCACATGGACCGGGGACGCGCGACTGGGAAAACGATTCGAATTGCCCCATCAGCGCGAATTGACGCTGTTCGGCGAAAGCTTCAATTTGTTCAATCACCAGAACGTGACGCGCATCGAGACAACCGGGTACACCATCTATCGAGGAAGCGAAGCTGGCGATCTGCCAACGTTGAACTTCCTGACCGGGTTCACCAAGGCCGGATTACCGAGCACCGTCCCCGAATTTGGCAAGCCGCTCGATGTGAATGCGACGAACACTTACCATCCACGCGAATTTCAGCTGGGAGTGCGCGCCAGATTCTGAGAGTCGGACGCGGCTGCGAGCGAATCAGCTGGTGTGGTCGAGCACGATCTTCCAGCCGCCGGCGCCCTTATGCCAAACCAGGCTGAAAATGCCATCGTCCTTGGTAGCCATCCCCTTGGCGGAGCGTTCGAGGTGGAAATGGCCGGTGACTACTGCGTACTCCGTTTTGGCGTCTGAGTTGGGAAGCAGGCGAACATCCAGCTCGCTGAACGTGAGAGTGCCCATGACTTCCTTGTTTGGATAGCCCTTTTGGTAGCGCTCAAGGACGCTGGCCCAGCCCTTGTTCACGGAGGTGGCCCCGACGAAGGTGGTTTCGGGAGAATTTTCATACGTTGCCATGAAACCCGGAATGTCGCCTCGATTCCAGGCCTCAACCTGTGCGTTGAGAGCGGCGCGAATAGCGGCGTCTTCTGTCTGGCCCTCGGCCCGGGCATTCGGGGTACCGGCGACACCGGCTGCCAGCAGGATGGCTACGGCGAATCTCATTGCCCAGGCGCGCATGGAAAATCCCTCCGTAGTCACTCTACAATGAGTTATGCCCGTCAGCACTTCCGATTCTCACGGCTCGGCTCCGTTTCGCATCGTTCACACCGTCTGCTCGCATGATTGCCCTGACTCGTGCGCAGTGCTGGTGACGGTGAACGCGGAGGGCCGGGCGGTGAAGGTGGAGGGTGATCCTTCGCACCCGGTGACGCAGGGGTTTCTATGCGGCAAGGTCGCGAAATATCTCGACCGGGTGTACTCGCCACAACGTATTCTGCAGCCGCTCAAGCGCAAAGCCGGGGTCGCCAAGGGACCGCTGACCAAGGGTCGCGAGATGGACGCGTTCGAGCCGGTTTCCTGGGACGAGGCGCTGGATGCGATTGCAGCGCGGCTGAAGCAGGTGGCGGAAGACTATGGTCCGGAATCGATTTTGCCCTACAGCTACGCGGGTACGATTGGCGTGTTGGGGTATGGTTCGATGGATCGGCGATTTTTTCACCGGCTGGGAGCTTCGCAACTGGACCGGACGATTTGTGCAGAGGCCGGCGGCCAGGCCTGGAACCTGGTTTACGGGCGCAAGCTGGGCACGCCGAATGAAGACTTTCCCAAAGCGAAGCTGATCGTTGCCTGGGGCGGAAACATCCACGGGACGAACATTCATCTGTGGCCATTCGTGGAGCAGGCGCGGCGCAACGGGGCGCGACTGATTGTCATCGACCCCTATCGCACACGTACAGCGGCGCTGGCGGATTGGCATATACCGATTCGGCCGGGGACGGACGCGGCGCTGGCGATGGGAATGATGCACGTGATCCTGCGAGAGGGTCTGGAGGATCGCCCTTATATCGACGAGATGACGCATGGCTTCGCAGAACTTGCAGATCGTGCGCGCGAGTACACGCCGGAGAAAGTGGCCGCCTGGACCGGATTGACGGCAAGCGAAATTGAGCAGCTGGCGCGGGAGTATGCAACCACGCGACCCGCGGTGCTGCGCATGAATTACGGCGTGCAGCGTTCGCAGAATGGCGGAACGGCGGTGCGGGCGATCGCCATGCTTCCGGCCCTGACTGGCGCGTGGAAGCATGCCGGGGGCGGGGCACAGCTGTCCATGTCCGGAGCATTCCGCTGGAATTCAAAGGAGATTGAGCGTCCAGACCTGATGCTGGCTTCCCCGCTGAAGCGGGCGGCGCGAGTCGTCAACATGAGCCGGCTGGGACATGCGTTGACGGAACTCGGCAATGAGCCGAAGGAAGGCCCTCGCGTTCACGCGCTCTTTGTCTATAACTCGAATGCCGCCGCGGTTGCGCCGAACCAGAATGCCGTCCGGCGGGGGTTGGAACGGGAAGACCTCTTCACCGTCGTGCACGAGCAGTTCCTGACGGACACCACGGATTTTGCGGATTATGTGCTGCCCGCGACGACTTTCCTCGAGCATGACGACATTCAGGGAGCGTACGGGCATTACTTTGTGCAGCGATCTCATCAGGCGATTGCCCCACTGGGCGAGGCGCGGTCGAATGTGTGGCTGTTTGGGCAGCTGGCGAAGCGGATGGGATTCACAGAGGCATGCTTTCGCGACACGCCGGAGGACATGATCCGGCAGGCCTTGAACCCAGGGGAGAATGGACATTCGCGCAACGCCGGCATGGAGCATATTACGCCGGAGTTGCTGGCGGAACAGGGACACATCGCACTGCGCTTTCAAGGGCAATCGACGGTGGCTGGGCACATGCCGTTCTTGCCCTTCAGCCAAGGGGCCGTGCCGACGCCGAGCGGCAGGATCGAGTTTTTTTCAGAAGCGCTGAAGGCTGCGGGGCAGGATCCCTTGCCGAGTTTCGTGCCTCCGGTCGAGTCGCGGCTGGGACCGGATGCCGGGCGATTTCCGCTGGAGTTTTTGCCGCGCAAAGCGGACAACTACATGAATACAACCTTCGCCAACATGGACGGCCATCGCAGGATGGAGGCAAAGACCAATCACCGTTTGGAGATTCACGCGACGGACGCGTTGGCTCGCGGAATTGCCGATGGCGACGCGGTGCGAGTGTGGAACGACCGCGGAAGCCTGGAGCTGACCGCACTGGTTTCCGATCGCGTGGCTACGGGCGTCGTTGCCGGGCGACTGGATTGGGGCAAGCTGAGCCCCGGCGGCCAGAATGTGAATGTGCTGACCAGTGAGCGGCTCACGGACATCGGCAAGGCTGCGACGTTCTACTCGACATTGGTAGAAGTGGCGAAAGCGTAGCTTTGGGATGTCGCCATTCGGCACAGGGCCGTTCAAGAGCAGGTGAGAAAATGTTGCCAACAAACGGACGGAGGAACTACACTCGCCTTCGAGTAAACCTTTACTCGAAGAGGTTCCTGAATGCCTTTCCTGAAGACTTTTGGCCAGTCTGCTTGCCGTCCGCTGATCGCCTTTTGCTTGTCGTCGACGGTGAGTACCGTCGCGTTTGCCCAGTCCGAAGCACCGAAAGGTCCAGCGGTCCTGAAGATCGAAGTCGATAAGACGCTGCACTCGGTTAGCCCAACGCTGTACGGCCTCATGACCGAGGAGATCAACTTTTCCTATGACGGTGGTCTTTATCCGGAAATGGTCAAGAACCGCACCATGCGCGATCGCGACTGGAACCAGCAGGACTGGCTCATCGTGCAGAATGCTGCTGCTGGCGCGTCCTTTGACAAGGACAAGACGACGGGACCTTCCGAGGCCCTGAATGACAGCATCAAGCTGACGGTGAAATCGGCTTCGACAGCCGAGCCTGCGGGATTGCGCAACATGGGCTACTGGGGCTATCCGCTGCGACCCGACACGACTTACAAATTTTCGGTATACGCCAAGGCGGAAACGGCTGGGCTGCCGCTGCATGTCAACCTGGTCAGCAACAAGACCAACAGAAGCGTGGCCGGCGGAGAAGTGGCTTCCATCGGAACCGATTGGAAGCAGTATACGGTTACCTTGCATACCGGCAAGATCGAGGCTTCAGAAGCCAATCATCTTGAACTTACGCTGACCAAGCCGGGGACGGTTTGGATGACGCTGGCTTCTGTCTTTCCTCCCACATATAAGGGCCGCGAAAATGGCAACCGCATCGATCTGATGGAGAAGCTGGGCGCGATGCATCCTGCGTTCCTGCGCTTCCCGGGCGGCAATTATCTCGAAGGCGATCACATCAACGAGCGCTACGAATGGAAGAAGACCATTGGCCCGCTTGTGAATCGGCCTACGCACCCCAGCC
>CAILBQ010000112.1 GCA_903832475.1 uncultured Acidobacteriota bacterium
ATCGGCCGGGATGACACTGGTCCAGTAAGGCTATCAGCAAGCCCCGACAATGCTCGGAATTCCGGCAGCAAAAAGCGCGCACCCCGGGCGGCGGGATGCGCGCTTCGTTCTGAAACCAACTGGAGAGCTATCGGCCGAAATGAGCCGCGTTCTTCTCCGTAAAATGAGCCCACTTCTCCGGCAGATCATCCTGCGCAAAAATGGCGGAAACCGGGCAAGCCGGAACGCAGGCGCCGCAGTCAATGCACTCGACCGGATCAATAAACAGCTGATCGGCCGGGTCGTGATCGCCTTCGTCTTTCTTGGGGTGGATGCAATCGACCGGACAGGCGTCTACGCAGGCGGTGTCTTTCGTGCCGATACAGGGTTCTGCAATGACATATGCCATAAAGTGTGATCTCCGTGGGTGTGTTTCAACTCGCCCATAGTAGCACAATGGGGTTTGCCGCCGCATGGATATGAAACGGCTGAAATGCCCTTCGTGTGAAGCGTCCCAGAAGGTGAAATCACAGGCCTAGTTCCACCCAGCAAAGTGCATTGCGGACCCCGCAAACCCAGCCTTGTCGCTCAAAGATCGACGGAGTCTTCCGGCTGGTCGACCGCATGGCGGGCCATCCGATGCGCCGCATATTCCGCCGGCGAGGGTAGCGGCCCCAGGTTCCTGCCCGCAAAGATATCCCGGAACAACCCCAGCAATTCATGGTGGATCAGTTGATTCGACGCCAGAATCTCCAGGCTCTCCAGCCGCCGGTACGATCCGTCAAACCCCGTGATCATCCCGCCCGCCTCTTCCACCAGCAGAAAGCCGGCCGCCACATCCCACGGATTCAGCTTGAACTCCCAGTACGCATCCACCCGCCCGCAAGCTGTATACGCAAGGTCCAGCGCCGCCGACCCCGCCCGCCGCACACCATGGGAACGCAAAGTGAACTCCTGGTAAAAGTGAATGTTGGGGTTGTCATGCCGCTTTCGGCTGGGAAAACCAGTCGCTATCAGCGCCTCTCCCAATTCGGGAACCTTCGACACATGAATCGGCTTCCCATTGAGAAAAGCCCCCTTGCCCCGCTCCGCCGCGAAGAGCTCATCGCGCATCGGATCGTACACAATACCCGCGACGATCGGACCATCGTGTTCCGCGGCCAGACCGGGCGGCCTATGCTCCAGCCCCATTGAGACCGCGAAATGAGGAAATCCATGGGCGAAATTCGTCGTCCCGTCCAGCGGATCGATGTACCACCGATATTCCGCCTCAAGCCGGTCCCGCGTCCCCTCTTCGCCATACACCCCGTGCGAGGGAAACGTCGTCAGCAAGGCCTCGCGCAGATAGGCCTCGACCGTCCGATCCGCGATCGTGACAATGTCAACGTCTCCCTTGTATTCCGTGGCAACGCCCTTCGCAAGAAAATCGCGCAACTTCGCGCCCGCCTCGCGCGCCAGCACCGCAGCCCGCGGGACCCACGTAAAATTCGCCGTGTCTTCGGAATGATTCTGCGCCGTCACGTGGCTCATGAACCGATTCCGTCGCGTTCGCTGTTGCGGCCAATGCGCCGTGTCTGTTCCGTGATGCTGCGGATCTGGTGCTTGTAGATAAAAAGATTAGGATGGCCGTCCCGCGTTATGCGGATCATGCCGTCATCGAAATACTCAATCCAGCCCGTGATCGCTTCTCCATCCCGCAGTTGCACCGAGACACTCACGTGGCGATCGCTTAACGAGCGCAGATAAAGCGCTTCCTGCCCGGTGTCACCCGGAGGCGGCGTCCGGGATCGACGCAAATGGGAAACTGGGGGAGTCATCATCTTGATTGTAGTGGGACGCCCGCGGCATGCGAAGGGTTGTTTGTTGAATTCCGTGCCAACCTTCGGCAGCCCGGCTCAATCATTCGATTGAATATCCGCGTAATAGCCGGTGCGATACCGAATCTGGAAAGCTTCATCGGCGGCTCTCGGCACCGTCACCTGGATCCGATGAAAACTCAGTCCCGGCGCCTGGTTCGCCGGGTAATAGCCAATCAGGTACTGCGTCCGCAGATCATCCGAAACCCTGGAGAAGGCCTGCGTCAAACCACCCTGGCTCGCATAAAAATACTTGCCGCCCGTCTGCTCCGCCAGCGTGATCAAGGCGTGTTCCCCGCCTGTATCTCGTCCGGCGCTTGCCGCAATCGGCACATCGATGATGCTGTACACCATAACCTCGCCGCGCAGCGCCTGCTCCAGCGCCTCGGCATACGTCACCGTATTCGCCGTGTCTCCGCCATCCGTCACCAGGATGATCACCTTGCGCCCATGCCGCGGCGCCAGATTCTGAGAACCCAGAAAGATCGCGTCATACAGAGCCGTCGCCGGACCCGTTCTCAAACTCGACAACCCTCGGTCAATCTTCGCGGCCTGATTGGTGAATGGAACCACCTGCCGCACATTCGTCGAAAACTCCAGCAGGCTCATCTGGTCCTGGTTGCGCAGAATGGCGTGCACAAATTGCTTGGCCGCCTCCTGCTCAATGGGCAGATCCTTGCGCACGCTGCCGCTGGTATCGATGGCTAGCACCAGGTTCAACGGAATCTCCGACTGGCGCTCAAAAACAGCGATCTTCTGCGGCCGCCCATCCTCGGTCACCTTGAAATCTTCCCTGGTCAGCCCACCCACGATGGCGCCCGTCGCGTCTGTGACGTTGGTAAACACGCTCACCAGCTTCACGTTCATCTGCAACTGCGGGATCGAAGGGTCGACTGCGCTGGAGTCCTGCGTCTGCGTCGGCTTTGCCTGCGCCCCGGAATCCATGCTGGACGCGCTTTGCCCCACCAGATTTCCAGTCATCCAGAGCATGTTCGCTGCGCACAGCGTTGCCAGTAAGCGTGCCATCACTTGTCCCGCTCCATCGCTGCCGTGCTTTCTCGATCCGCGACAATTTCCACAGGAAACGGCTCACCATCCGCCCACACAACCCCATCCACAAACGTCTCTTTTTTCCAGATAGGCACAGTCTTCTTGAGCGTGTCGATCAGCCAGCGGTTCGCTTCGAACGCCGCCCCGCGATGCGCCGAAGCCACCACAATCAGTACACTCGTTTCCCCAATCAGCAACCGCCCCAGTCGATGAACCAGCGTCACAGCGCGTACGCCAAAGCGAACAATCGCTTCGCTGGCAAGTTCGGCAATTTGCCGCGAGGCCATCTCTTCATAGGCCTCGTAGTCCAGGTAAAGCGTTTGCCGCCCCCGCGTATTGTCGCGAACAATTCCGTCAAACACCACCACCGCGCCGTCGCTGCCCCTCTTGACCGCTGAAACCAGCCGATCCGCATCAATCGGTTCGCAAGTCAAAAATGTCACCGTCGCCGCTTTCGTATCGCCTGACCCGCCCGAAACCGGAGGCAGCAGCCCCACTTCATCGTTATCCTCTAGAATCTGCTCCGCCCGGGCATACTCAGCGTTCACGCTCACCGCAATCCTCGGCAGCATCCGCGCTGTCACCGAATCCGGATTCAGCCTGCCCCGAATGACCTCGAGCAGGTCCGCGACCGTCGCCTGGTCCGGCAAATCGACGTCAGACGCACCAAGAGCGTCTTTCAAAATTCCAAACGGCAAAACCTGCACGCGCATGATTCCCAAAGAATACCTTTTTTAGACGCAACAGAACCTGATCCGTAGTCTGAAGCACACCAGTCCCCGGAAAGCTCCTCACCCACACGGCATCACACACAGTGCTTCTGGCTTTGCATCGGCAACAGGCCCGTGTATGCTAACGCCTAATCCGAGTCCATTTCTTCAGGCCAGTGACCGTATGAGTGAGAGCGAGACAACCCGCCCCCCAATCCGGCCCGCCACTCCCAACGGCACCCGCGTCGTCGGAACACCCCAACTGCGCAAGGAAGGCGTGGACAAATTACTCGGCCGCGCTCGATACGTCGACGACCTGGAGCGCGAAGGCATGTGGCACGGAGCCACCGTCCGCAGCACCATCCCGCGCGGCCGCATCCTCGCCATCCATTACGATCCCGGCATCGACTGGAGCGAGTTCATCATCGTCTCCGCCGCCGACATCCCCGGCAAGAATCACATCCAGATGATCTCCGCCGACCAGCCCTGCCTCGCCGCCGAACAAGTCAACCACTGCAACGAAGCCATCCTGCTCGTCGCCCATCCCGACAAGCGCCGCCTTCCCGCCGCCGTCGCCGCCATTCGCATCGACTACGAACCGCTGCCCTCCGTCCTCTCCATCGAAGAGAGTGAAGCCCAGCGCGACATCATCTGGGGCGAAGACAACATCTTCAAGCAGTTTCACCTCGAAAAAGGCAACGTCGACGAAGCCTGGGCCTCCGCCGCGCACATCGTAGAAGGCGAATACCGCACCGGCGCCCAGGAACACCTCTACATCGAAAACAACGGCGTCATCGCCGAATACTCCGAAGAAGCCGGCCTCACCGTCTGGGGCTCGCTGCAATGCCCCTTCTACGTCCATCGTTCCCTGACCGCCGTCTTCGACCTGCCCGCCGAAAAAGTCCGCGTCATCCAGACCGAGACCGGCGGAGCCTTCGGCGGCAAGGAAGACTATCCTTCGATCCTCGCCGCCCACGCCGGCCTCCTCGCCAAGAAAGCCGGCCGCCCCGTCAAAATCGTCTACGACCGCATGG
>CAILBQ010000113.1 GCA_903832475.1 uncultured Acidobacteriota bacterium
TCACTGGACTATCTTGTCGAGATTCAGCTACTCCAAAATCGAGGTCATCATGTTCAGACTTCCTCTTGCGATGTGCGGCCTGGCGGCCGTTCTTTGTTGGTCTTCGTGCATGGCGTGGGCGCAGTTGGCGCAGCCGGATGGCGGGACGATTGAGCGCGGCTCACTGCCGGCGCGGTGGTTGTCGCAGCAGGCGAAATGCATGGAGATTCCCGAGTGGGAAGTGCATGAGTACAACAAGGGTTTCTACATTCTGAGGCAGTCGCCTTGTTCGGATTTTGAGAAGCCGTTTGTGTTTCTTTTGTTTGGCAAGGACAAGGCGCTGTTGATGGACACGGGTTCGCGGGATGGGAACCTGGCTCCGGCGATCAAGAGGACAGTCAAGAACTGGCTGCTGCGCAATGGACGCACGAGTATTCCGCTGATCGTGGCGCATACGCATGAGCATGAAGACCACACCTGGGGCGACAAGGAATTGCAGGCGATGAACGATGCGGCGATGCCTGTGACGTTTGTGGCGGCGGAGGTCGGTGCGGTGCAGAAGGCTTTTGCGATCGAGCATTGGCCTACGGATATTGGGCATCTCGACCTGGGCGGGCGGGTCGTGGATCTGATTCCGATTCCGGGACACAGCAAGGTGAGCGTGGCGCTCTATGACCGCAACACGGCGGTGCTGCTGACCGGGGATACGCTGTATCCGGGGCGGCTATATGTGGTGGATTTTGGGGCATACGAAGTGAGTGTGGAGAGGCTGATCAAGTTTACGGAAGGCAAGCCGGTGGCGCAGGTGCTGGGGAATCATATCGAGCAGTCGAGTACCCCGTTTGTGGATTACCCGGTGGGAACGATGTATCAGCCGCAGGAGCACGAATTGGCGCTGTCGCGCGGGACTCTGCTGGAGCTGGGCGAGGCGGTGCGGTCGATGCATGGGGTGGCGAGAAGGCTGTGCATGCGGGACTTTTCGGTGTGGCCGGTGGGGCCGGAGTTTATGACTCCGGAGGAAGAGGCGAAGTTCAAGGAGCGGGTGAAGGAGCAGCGGGAGAAGATGTGGGATCAAACGCGGTAGGTGAGTGACCGATCGAGCTTGCCATGCTGAGTGCTGCTTTAGAGATGGCGACAATGCACCTGAGGCGGATGAGTCAACATCGGGTCAAATGCGAGAAGGATGGCGACGGTCGCGGCGAGTGGCTATCAAACTAGGTGCTTCTGATGGGTGCCTGGATTCATGGAAGGAGTCATGATGCATTTTGATGGGAGAGGTTCGAGAAGGCGATTCCTGACTTCTGTTTCCAAGGCAGCGGGTGCGGCCTTGCTGCTGCGGTCCGGATTCGACTGCGCAGCGGAGACGGTCGATCCGCGAGTGGCAGGCATTGTGGCCAAGACGATCGGGATCGACACGCATAATCACGTTGACGTCCCACTCACTGCGGCAGAATTGCCGGGGCCGGATATCGATCTGGCCGGCGAGATGAAGCGGTCGGGTTTCTCCGCAATTTGCATGACCTTTGCAACGGACTATCAATTCGGCGATGCTTACGAGCGATTTCTCAAAGGGCTTGCGTCTATGGACCGGCAGTTGGCGCGCAACGGAATGACGCGGTCTCTTACCTCAAACGATGTCCGCGCGGCTCATCAGAAAGGGCAGCCGACAGTTATTCAGGCGATTGAAGGCGGTCATTTCCTTCAAGGACACCTGGAGCGGGTGGAAGTAGCTTATGGGCGCGGGCTGCGACATCTAGGGCTGCTGCATGATAGCGACGCTTCGGTTCCATTGGGTGACGTGTACACCAACACGCCCCGCTACGGAGGACTGACGGCGTTTGGTGCGTCTGTCCTCAAGGAATGCAATCGACTGGGCATTCTCATTGATCTTGCCCACGCCAATATGCAGACGACGGAAGCCGCGCTCAAGGTCACGAACAGGCCGGTCATCATCTCGCACACCGGCCTCGATACGCAGTTGGGGAGCGATCCGCATCTTGCGCAGATGATGCGGCCCAGGCTGATCAGCAAGGAACAGGCCAGGATCGTTGCCGACGCCGGAGGACTGGTCGGTGTCTGACCCATCTGTCGGACTCGCCCGTGGAGTATGCGCGGAACATTCGGGCGTTGGTTGAGGTCATCGGCGTGGATCACGTATGTATTGTATAGGGACAGATACCAAACTTACACAACCCAGCCCTCGCCCGATGGGCCCTGGACCTGGGGGGCCTGGTTCGAGCGGTCCTGCTTCGGGTGGTCCAGGACCGGGGCAAGAGCGTCCTCGTGTCGGCGAGCGGACAAATCAGGCATGGCAGGACCAAACGAGCGGATTCTATTACGTCGTTGTGGATGCCATGCTCAAAACGGGCTTCACCCCGGATGAGATCGGTAACATTGCCGGCGCAAACTTTCTGCGTGTGTTCGATAAGGTGACAGCACGCCCAACCTGAGTGGCGCCTGCGCGAAGCGAGATAGATTCTGACTACGCCGGCTGCGGAGAGTTGAAGGGATTTGTATGCGAATTAGTCGGGTTTGCGGGTGAAGTGGAAGTTGCGGATGCGGCCGGAGTTCAGGGTGAAGCCGGTAATTTTGTGGTTGGCGTCGCGGGTGAAGTGGAGGGTGCCGGTGTCGCTGGTGAAGGTGTCGGTCATGGCGGGGTGGAGGGGATCGGGCTTGTGCTTGAGCCGGTTGAGGTTGAGTTTGTCGCCGGTCATGGTGAGGCGGTAGATGGGATCGATCTCTTCGCTGGTGTAGGCGCCCGCGTAGTCGGCGAGCTGGGTGGGGGTGGGATCGAAGGTGGCGACGGATTCGTAGAGGTCGGGTTTGCCGTCCTTGTAGGTTTGCTCGAGGCTGCGAGGTTTGCCGGCATCGGCGGCGATGAAGTGGAAGTCGACGTCGTCGCTCCAGTGAACGCCAGCCAAGTGAAAGTGGGATGGGGCGATGGGCTTGAGTTCGTGGAAGTCGTTGTCGCCCGTGTCCATCTGGAGCTTGTTGTCTTTGATGACGATGATGTTGAAGTCGTCGTCCTTGCGATCCCAGTAGGTGCCGGCGATGGCGGCCATTTCGTCGGGCGTTAGCGGAGATGCGACGGTGGTGGATTGTGGCTTGGGAGAGGCTGGCGGAGTGGGTGCGGCTTTGAAGTCTTTGGCCAGTACGATGTCGGCGACTTTGCGGACGAGGTCGCTGGGGTTGGTGCCGGCGGAGTTGCAGAGGACCGAGGCGGAGAAGTGCTGGTCGGGGAAGCGGGTCATGTCGGAGCGATAGCCGGCGTCGCCGCCGTTGTGGTCGACGGTGGGCAGTCCTTTGTACGTGCCGATGCTGAGGCCGGAGGCGTAGTCCTGCAACTCGCCGTTGTTGAGCTTGTCGCGATGGGTCATCTGCTGGGTGAAATCGGGGCCGCCGATGACGGGGTGGTAGAAGTTTTCATCCCAGAGCTGGAGGTCTTCGACGGTGGTGTGGAGGCTGGTGGCTCCGGCGGTGTCGAAGTTGGTGAGGTTCATGCGGAAGGGCTTGTCTTTGCCGGCTTGTTCGTAGCCGAGGGCGTCGTGCTTGATGACTTCTTCGTGATCGTCGCGGAAGTGGGTGTGGGTCATGCCAAGCGGGATGAAGATGTTCTTGGTCGTGAATTCGCGGAAGGACATGCCGCTGACGCGGGCGACAGTGATGGCAAGCAGGGTGAAGCCGGTGTTGCTGTAGAGAAACTGCTCGCCGGGCTTGAAGTTGAGCTCTTTCTGGTGGACGAGGACGGACATGACGTCGTCGTCGGTGATGAGGTCCTGGGAGTAGCGCCAGCCGGCGAGTTCGAGGAGCGCCCACTGATCGCGCAGGCCGCTGGTGTGGTGCATGAGATGGCGGAGGGTGATGGTTTCGTGGAAGTCGGGAAGCTCGGGGATGTACTTGTGGATGTCGTCGTCGAGAGAGAGCTTGCCCTGCTGGGCGAGGAGCAGGATGGAGGCGGCGGTGAACTGCTTGGACATGGAGGCGACGTGGAAGACGGTGGCCGGAGTGATGGGGACATCGTCATTGAGATTGGCCATGCCGTAGCCTTGCTTGTAGACGATCTTGCCGTCTTGATAGATGCCGAGTGCGCAGCCGGGGGAGTCGGGCTTGCTCCACTGGGCGAAGATGTTGTCGACCTGGGTGACGTTGTCGGGGGAAAGCGTCTGCGCGGAGGCGACGAGAGGAGTTACGAGAAGGGCAAGGGCCGCGTGAGGAAGATACTTCGATGGCATAAAGGGTCACCTGGGGGTTGACAATGCGATGAGCGTCGATTCGTGACAAGAGTTACGGCCGGCCGGGGAAGATGGTTCGCGGAAAATGTTTTTTCAAGAATCTGTGAGGAAAGCATACCTCAGGGGCTGAAGCCCCTATTGTGTTGGTGACTTTATGCCGGGGATACAGTGTCTGCGTGACAACTCGTCACCGTAGGCGATATGAGGTAGCTGAAAGGCCCGCGGCTAACAACGACGAGCTGTTTCACGGCATTTCAGCAGCCTGAAGGCTGCTGCTCCCTCCGGAAAACGGGACAGCTCATTCCGGAAGCCGGTTCTCACGCAGACACCGAGTTCCCGGCCTACCTGCCCCCTGAGTGAGATGGCCAGCGCGGTCTACGCGGGCTTGAGGCAGGGCGTGAGTGTGTCCGCGATTGGACAAGGAGCGACGCGAGTGAACACCTTGCGGTGTGAGGTTCTGGGGTAAGTGATTGATTGGCAAGGAAGGATTGGAATACGGATTTGGACAGCGGCGTGCAAGGTTTCGAGGTGAGGTGACCATGACTACGTTGATTCAGGACCTGCGGTATGCGGCGCGGCAGTTGCAGAAGACGCTGGGGTTTACGGTGACGGTGCTGTTGATCCTGGCGCTGGGGATTGGCGCCAATGCGGCTATCTTTTCGCTGGTGAACGCAGTGATGCTGAAGAGCCTGCCGGTGGTAGATCCGACGACGTTGTGGCGGCTGGGCGATCATAATGACTGCTGCGTGGGCACGAACGGACCGCGGGACGATGGCGACTACTCGTATTTTTCCACGGATACGTATGAGCAGTTGAGAAAGAATGTGCCGGAGTTTGAGGAGCTGGCGGCGATGCAGGCGGGCTTCACTTACAGTCCAATTACGGTGAGGCCGGATGGAGCGCAAAGCCTGCCCAAGTCAGTGATGGGGGAGTTTGTTTCGGGGAATTATTTTCGGACCTTCGGACTGCATCCGCAGGCTGGGCGGTTGTTGACGGATACGGACGATTCGCAAAGCGCGCCGTTGACGGCGGTGATGAGTTACTCGACGTGGCAGCGTGACTTTGCCGGAAGCGCTTCGGTGATCGGCGGCACGTTCTGGGTGAATACGAAAGCGGTTACGGTGGTGGGGATTGCGCCGCGTGGGTTTTATGGCGACCGGCTGACGAGCACGCCACCGGACTACTACCTGCCGATCGAGTCGATGCTGGTGCTGGCGAATGCTCCGTATGTGCATATGCCGAAGACCAACTGGCTGTACATGGTGGGGAGGGTAAAGCCGGGGACGGCGATGGGCCCGCTGCAGGAGAAGGTGAACGCGGTGCTGCGGCAGGCGTATGCGAGCCGCGATGATTTTTCGACGAAGCAGGGCAAGCTGCTGCTGGCCAAGGCGCATGTGAAGCTGGTGCCGGGCGGTGCGGGGATTTCGAACCTGCAGGAACAGTATGGCGATCACCTAAAGATGCTGATGTGGATTTCGGGGCTGGTGCTGCTGATTGCGTGCGCGAACATTGCCAACCTGCTGCTGGTGCGGGGCATGGGGCGGAAGGCGGAGATGTCGATTCGCACGGCGCTGGGGGCGATGCGCGCAAGGATTGTGCGACAGCTGCTGACGGAGAGCATTCTGCTGGCCGGGGCGGGTGGGCTCGTGGGGCTGGTAGTGGCGTATGCAGGGACGCAGATGCTGTTGAAGCTGGCGTTTCCGGGAGCGACGGGGGTGCCGATCGATGCGACTCCGTCGCTGGAGGTGATCGGGTTTGCGTTTGTGGTTTCGCTGCTAACGGGAGTGGTGTTTGGGGTGATGCCGGCGTGGATCACGGCGCAAGCGAATCCGGCGGATGCGCTGCGCAGCGGGACGCGGGCAACGGGACAGGGAGCTTCGCTGTTGCAGCGGGGGCTGGTGGTGCTGCAGGCTTCGCTGTCGCTGGTGCTGCTGGTGGGCGCGGGGCTCTTTTTGCAGAACCTGAACAAGCTGGAGAGCTCGGACTTGAAGCTGGATTCGCGGAACCGGTATATCGTGCATATCAATCCGCAGGCGGCGGGGTATTCGCAAATGCAGCTGGAGGCGCTGTATCGGACGATGGAAGAGCGATTCCATGCGGTGCCGGGTGTGGTGAAGGTGGGGATCTCGAACTACACGCCGATGGAGGACAACAACTGGGGGAATTCGATTGGCGTGGAAGGCGAGCCGGATCCGCATGGCGGAGCTTCGTTTGTGAAAGCCAACGCGGAGTACTTCGATTCGGTGGGCACGCGGATCGTGATGGGGCGCGGGATTGGAGTGCAGGACACGTCGACGGCGCCGCCGGTTACGGTGGTGAACCAGGCGTTTGTCAACCATTTCTTCAAAGGCAAAAATCCCATTGGGCATCGGATTGGTTCGCCTGAGTCGCCTTCCGATTTTGAAATCGTCGGAGTGGTGGAGGACACGGCGTATACCGACGTGCGATGGAAGGATCACACCATGTATTTTGTGCCCAACATGCAGCGTGCGCCGAGCGACAAGGATCCAATCGAGAAGGACATGTCGCTGTATGCGGGAGCAATCGTGGTGGAGACGGAGCGCCCGATGAGCGATATGGAGACGATTGCGCGGAAGACGCTGGCGGCCATCAATCCGAACCTGACGGTGGTGAAATTCCAGACCTTCAATGAGCAGATTGCGGACACGTTTTCAGAAGCGCGGCTGATTGCGCGACTGACGACGCTGTTTGGCGGGCTGGCGCTGCTGCTGGCGTCGATTGGGCTGTATGGAGTGACGGCGTATACGGTGGTGCGGCGGACGCCGGAGATCGGGATACGCATGGCGCTGGGGGCGAACCGCGGCGGGGTGATTGCGATGATCCTGCGGAGCGCGGCGATCCAGACCGTGCTGGGGCTGGCGATCGGGGTTCCGGTGGCGTATATGAGCATGCGGTTTGTGAAGGCGCAGTTGTATGAGATTACGAGCCCGGATGTGCGGGTGATGTCGGGGGCCATTGTGACGCTGGCGGTGGCGGCTTGCGTGGCGGGGTGGTTGCCGGCGCGGCGGGCGGCTTCGATTGATCCGGTGAAGGCGTTGCGGATGGAGTGAGGGCGCGAGAGGCGGACGTTGGGACGCCAGGGAAAGTGACTGTTTCTCCGTCGCGGTCTTGTTCCCAGGGCGAATTTTCTGGCAAACTCGGCGCGGCTGAGGCCGGTCTGTTTGCGTACTTCGCGGACTTCGATACCGAGTGGCAGTGGGGTGTGATGGACTTTGGAGGGCTGCATCTCGCCGCGAGCGATGGCGAGGGCTTCCTGCATGGACGCTTCGATTTCGTCGCCGACATTCTAGTGATTCATGGATCTCTCCTCCGCGTCTTGGGATCAACAGGGAAGGGTGCGGAGATACTTATGCAGTCTCTTGGACAGGTCCGAGATAGGTCCGTCGCGGGTGATGAGGGTGAGGTCGTGGACACGGGCGGTGGCGATCAGAAAGCAGTCACCAGGGTCACCGTAGCCGTAGATCGATGGGACGATCGCCGCCTCAGAAGCGATGGCGTGAGAGATGGGGAGGGACCGGGCGCGCAGATTGCGAACGGTTTGTCGCCACCAGAGATCGGGTGAGAGGCCGAGCAGATTTGGTCGCTTGGATGGAGGCTGTTTGAGGGCGGCCAGGCCCGCTTCCCAGGCGGCGATGGGAGATACAAAAAGTTCTCGGTTGGATTGAGCCTTGGCGATTTCAAGGAGCGCTTTGGTTTCGAGAGGCGCGCCTTCTGCCAGCCAGATCAGGCAGTGAGTGTCTAGCAGGACGCGCACAACTAAGCTGTTGCCGCGGTTTTACGGGCAGACGGCTTTCTGGGCTTCCCTTTGGCGACCTGTTCGGCGATGGGTTTGGTGAGGTCCAAGTCCTTACGGAAGGCGATCATGCCTTGCATGGAGGCGTAGCCTTTCAATGCGAAGGCGGCTCCGGAGGCCAGGTCGCGGACCACGTAGTCGGCGCCTTGCTTCTCTAAAGTGATTTTTTTGTTTGCGGGCATAATGGTCTTTCCTTGTCCTAAGCATAGGCCGATTGTTGCTATTTTTCCATGAGTGTATGGCGCGGAAATGGAATCTGCGAAGATTGGGGCGGGGGTGAGTCTGCCGTGGATTTGACTGCTGTGGAGGCCCGCGTTCTAGGGGCGTTGATAGAGAAGGAAATTACGACGCCGGAGTATTATCCGCTGTCGCTGAATGCGCTGGTGAATGCGTGCAATCAGAAGAACAATCGCGAGCCGGTGATGGCGCTCGATGAAGTCGAGGTACGGCAGGCGCTGCATGGGCTCGAGGACGACCGGCTCGCTGGGCCGGTGCGCGGGGATGGGCGGGTTCCGAAGTACGAGCATCATTGCCAGGAGGTGTTCAACTTTACGCGCGGGGAGGTGGCGGTGATGTGCGTGCTGCTGCTGCGCGGGCCGCAGACGCCGGGCGAGCTGCGCGGGCGGACGGAGCGGATGTACAAGTTTGACGAGCTGAGCGATGTGCAGACGGTGTTGCAGAGGCTGATGGCGCGCGATCCGGTGCTGGTGAAGGTGCTGCCGCGGCAGGCGGGAATGAAGGAGGTTCGCTACGCTCACCTGCTTTCGGGGGATGTGGAGGGGTTTGAAGGGGTGATTTCGCCGGAGGCTGGGGCGCGTGGGGAAGGGTCGCGGGTTTCGCAGAGTGAGTTGGAGTTGCGCGAACGGATGATGGCGCTGGAGGCGGAGGTGGCTGGTTTGACGCGGGAGCTGGGTGAGGTGCGGGGTGATGTGGAGCGGCTGCTGAGGTTGCTGGAGTAGCGCGGATCCCACATCTCCGCTCAAAATGCATGCGTAGATGTGGGGCACCCAGTTCAATTGAAAGGGGCGGGAGTGCACAAGCTCCGGTAAACTCAGATTCCTGGCGGAATGCTGCGGTTGCGAGAGTTGGCAGGGGCTAAAGCCCCGGTCATTTTATTGGCTCTATCGGCACGACTGAAGTCGTGCCCTGCTACAAAGCCTTTTTTATCGCGTACCTCGACGGCATTGAGGTCGTGATCTCTGACTGAGGGCTTCATGGAGGGTTTTATCAAATTGCGAATTTCGTTTTGTGTATCGGCGGTCGCGGGATGCTTGGTGGCTTCGGTAGCCGGGTTTGGGCAGAATGCTGCGTTGAAAAACGCGGAGAAGGAGATCGATGCGGCGCGGATTGCGGCACATGTGCGGTTTCTTTCAGATGATTTGCTGGAGGGGCGGTATCCCGGGCTGCGCGGCGGGGAACTGGCGGCGAAGTATGTCGCGACGCAGTTTGCGCTGGATGGATTGAAGCCGGCGGGGGATGACGGGACGTACTTTCAGCAGATCAACTTTGTGGGGATGAAGGCCAAGGCGGGGGAGACTTCGGCCGAGATCGTGCCGGCATCGAGTGGGCCGGTTGCGCTGAAATATGGGGACGACTATACGGTTTCGAACCAGACGCTAACCGAGAGGGTGGATGTCGAAGCGCCGGTGGTGTTTGTGGGATATGGGGCGACGGCTCCGGAGTTTGACTGGGACGATTACAAGAATGTCGACGTCAAGGGCAAGGTGATTCTTTGCATCGTGGGCGATCCGCCGTCCGATGATCCGAAGTTTTTTGGCGGGGCGGCGCTGACGTATTACGGGCGGTGGACGTACAAGTTTGAGCAAGCGGCGCGGATGGGCGCGGTGGGCGCGCTGATCATTCACAAGACGGACCTGGCGAGCTATGGCTGGGAAGTGGTGAAGAATTCGAATACCAGCGAGAAGACGTATCTGCGGGACGACAAGAATCCGCGATTGAAGGCGGCGAGCTGGATTCAGCTGGATGTGGCGAAGAAGCTGTTTGCCGCGGCGGGAATGGATTTCGACAAGGAATTTGCGGCGGCGGGGAAGAAGGGGTTCAAGGCGGTGGAGCTGCCGGTGAAGTGGAAGGTGCACGTGGAGAGCGCGGTGCGGCCGTTCCAGTCGGCGAACGTGGTGGGGATTTTGCCTGGAACGAAGAAGCCGGATCATGCGGTTTTGTATACGGCGCATTACGACCATTTGGGGTTTGTGGCTGGACCGGATGGGAATCCCAAGACGCCGGGGGACTTCATCTACAACGGGGCGGCGGATAACGGTACCGGTGTGGGGATGATTCTGGAGCTGGCGCGGGTGTGGGGTGAGTTCAGCCGGTCGAATGATGGACCTTTGCTGCATTCGGTGATTTTTTCTGCGGTGACGGCGGAGGAGCAGGGGTTGCTGGGGTCGCAGTACCTGGGGCAGAATCCGCCGATCCCGGCGAGCCAGATTGCGCTGGACATCAATTACGACATGGTGCTGCCGATCGGGGTTCCGCTGGAGACGAATGTGAATGGGGCGCAGCGGACGGATTTCTTTCCGGAGGTGGAGAAGACCGCGAAGGAGTTCAATTTGACGATTGTGCCCGATCCGCGACCGAGCGCGGGGAGCTACTACCGGTCGGATCATTTTTCGCTATCGAGGGTGGGGATTCCGGCGTTCTCGGTCGAGACGGGGCAGTTGTACGAGGGGCATGACCGGGCGTGGGGCGCGGCAAAATTCCAGGATTTTGAGGACCACGATTATCACAACTTCTCGGATAACTACAGGCCGGAGTGGGACTTTGCCGGGAATGCGAAGTTGGACCGGTTTGGGATGGATCTGGGCTGGCAGGTGATTGCTACGGACAAGCCGATTCGATGGAACAAAGGGGATGAGTTTGAGGCGGCGCGCCTGAAGAGTCAGAAGGAGTAGGAAATAATTCGCGCGGCACGAAATGCAGCCGCAGGTCCTTCGACTCGCTTCGCTCGCTCAGGATGACGCTTCTTTTTTTGGGCATGAGAAGGCTGACATCGGTTGCGGTGACTTTTGGCCGGGCTGCAACAATCTCTGTGGATCGCAGCCGCTTTAGCCTGGATGCGCATCGAAGAGAGGAGAGACAAGAAAGTGAGATTTTCGATGACAGCTCAAGCTGCAACTTTGGATTCTGCCGAGAAGAAGGAACTACTGACCCCTACCGACCTGGAACGCAAGGGCGTGGTGGCGATCGCCGAGGAACTTCGGCACATGCTGGCCGATGTTTTTGTTTTGTATCTGAAGACGAAGAATTTTCACTGGCATATGAGCGGGCGGCATTTCCGCGACTATCACCTACTGCTGGACGAGCACGCAGACCAGATTTTTGCGATCAGCGACGACATTGCTGAGCGGTCGCGCAAGATCGGCGAGACCACGCTGCATTCGCTGAGCGAGTCGCTGAAGTATGCGCGGTTGAAGGAAAACAACGAGAAATTTGTAGAGCCGAAAGAAATGCTGGCCGAGCTGCAGAGAGACAATTTGCAGCTGGTGAAGTACATGCGGAAGGCGCACGAGGTTTGCGAGAAGAATGACGATGTGGCGACGACCAGCCTGATCGAGAACTGGATTGATCAGGCGGAGCGGCGGGCATGGTTCCTGTTTGAGGCTTCGCGCGGCGAGGACTAGGACTCCGGTAGAGGTTCGGGCTCGAGCCATTGCGGTTCGAGCCCGTTTTTCCGGGGTGGGTTTGGCTGAAGTGTACACTGACAAATTTCGTGTTCTCAACGTCTTATACTGTAGTGGGCTGAAAACGGAGCCTCATCTTCCTCAAGCGAGAAATTGCCTTGCAACGTCCCACCTATTCGGCCCGCCTCCTTCGGAAAACTTGTATTTCTGAATCTGCCCAGTGTTTTCACCTGGAATATGCCCTTGAGGATATGGAAACGTTCGACTTTTCGGCCGGACAGTTTCTTTCCGCGGTTGCGGTGGATGGTCGGGGCAAGACGCAGACGCGCGCGTATTCAATTGCCTCGGCCGCTCAGGCGAATCGATTCGATTTTTGCGTGAACCGGGTGGAGGGCGGATTCTTTTCGAACTACCTGATCGACATGCCGGAAGGCGAAGTGGTGCAGGTGCACGGGCCGCACGGAAATTTCACGCTGCGGAATCCTCTGACGGACTCGATTTTTGTGGCTACGGGGACGGGGATTGCGCCGATGCGCGGCTTCACGCAGTGGCTGTTTCCGGAAGAGGGCCGGCATGCCGGGGAAGATCGCAGCGGGGGGCGGCAGATCTGGCTGGTGTATGGAACGCGGCATGCGAGTGAACTGTATTACCGGGATTACTTCGAGCGAGTTGAGAAGGAGCACGAGAACTTCCACTATGTTTCGACTCTGAGCCGGGCCGGGGAAGAGTGGAGCGGGCGGCGCGGGTATGTGCAGGAGCATATGAGCTCGATTGTGACGCGGCGGGCGGAGAAAGCGGCCGCGGTGATGTCCTCGCAAGCGGGTACGGGGACGGCGGAAGCTGTGGCCGAGGCGGTGACGGCGGTGCAGGATGTGATGGTGGCGGAGTTACCGGTGTTTGATATTCATACTTATATTTGCGGGTTGAACGACATGGTTTCGGCGGTGCGTGGACGGCTGGCCGAGTTTGGGTGGCATAAGAAGCAGGTGGTGTTTGAGCGGTATGACTGACCGGTGGAGTTAGCCAGGTAGTTACCGGCGATTTATACGCTGTCTGCCTTGAAATTGCGGTGGGGCAAGATGGCGGACGTGGAAGCCCGAGGGACGCCGAAATAAACAGGCCGATGGGCTTGAACAACATACGCAGTGCGTTTTCTCTTGTGTTCATGCGTCTTGTGCGGCGCCGAGGGCTGTCGCGCCACAAGTCTGCGATGGCGGAGGCCCGCCTTGCAGGATGCATTCTTTTAAAACTTGAGAAGGAAAAATCGATGGACTTACGCTGGGGAGTTATGCCGATTCTTGTGACGCGGAACACATTTGCCGATAACTCGGCGCTGCTATCCTGATGGCCCCCGAGAAAGAGGGATCATGAAGCGCCTAACTGTTCGAGTGCCTGTTTTTCTGTTATCAATCTTTGCCCTGGGTCCAAGCTGTCCAACGACGGTCTGATTCGAGCCATTTCCTTATCCCCCGCACATCACCCAGCCATCACTGCCATCGTGAGGGCCTTTCGCGTACCAGGAAAGCACTGCCATGGTCTCGAAACAGACTGTGTGGGAGCGACTGTATCTTGAAGTCGTTTTTCACATTGCGTTTGCATTGGCGATTGTCAATGCGTTAAGGGAAGCCTGGGCCTACAGGAAGAGAAAATGCTAGCAGCTCAGAGGTGTTTCGAATCGCCGTCGGTGCAGATGAACATGCGCCCATGTCCGCCGAGGATTCCGCTTGTGCGGGGTGGTGGTTCCCTGTAATCTTCATGGATTCCGGAAATGTCTGCAGGACAGGAATGAGTATGCGCTCGGCTTCATCCAGGCGAGGGTCTTAGCATCCTCTCTCGTGGAGAGGTTCGTCCTCTGGGTATTGGGATGTTCACGGATCGGGTCCCTGTCGCGCGAGCACGCCATGATCGTATCTTCATTGCAGAGGACCGCACGCAAGTTACTCTGGCCGCCAGGGTCGGGCCAACGCATTTCTGGTGCGCTGAAAAAAGTCCTGAAGAGTTTCACGCTGACGCGGGTGACGTTTGCCGTGTTCCTTGTACCTACCATCCTTTACCTGTATGACGAAACGACTGACCATGTCCTGATTCTTGATTCCATCAATTTGCCGGAGGAGATGAGCAAGGAAGGATTCACTTCGGCGGTCATGGCGGAACAGGTCAGCGATGCGATGCGAAGAATGGAAGCAGCGACTCGAACCCAATTGAAGAAGGACAAGGTTCGATTACCGCAGGAAGCCGTGTCTCCGCCGTCGATTGAGATTCCTGGTGCGAAGATCGGCATCAATGATCTGGTCGCAGTTCTGCGCAGCGTGTTCCACATCTACCCGCAAAGGATCACTGGCGACCTGGTGATCGAGAAGACCGCGCCGGCGCAGGTTGTTGGCGAGGAGATGTATGTCTGCGACAATGTGGCCCCTGTTGCGGTAGGGCCGGTGGCCATCGCAACGGTGTATGCCTCGTCGGCGAAGGGCGCGGGGGCATCGTCGGTCCGATTTATTGTGCCTCGCGACGACCTGGACGGATTAGTGCAATGCACAGCGGAAGCGGTGCTGATGCAGATGAATCCTTACGTGCTTGCGCTCTACAAGGAACAGCGAGGCAACTTCGATGCATCGCTTCGGATCACGGACAGAATGCTGGAGGATTCTTCGCTTAGCAGCAGTGTCAAGATTGCTGCTTACATTTTGCGGGGCATCGTGTTTGCCGAGCAGAAGAACGACGCGCTGGCCGAAGACAGCTTTCGGACGGCGATCGAGATGGACCGAGAGAGGTGGCACTGGTATAACCATCCGGCGCCTCCGCACGCCGCGGATGCCTATGACAACTGGGGCAACATGCTGGACGATCGCAAGCAATTCGATAAGGCGATCGAAAAATATCAGATGGCCATCCAGCTTGATGGCAAAGATGCCACGGCTTACCAAAACTGGGGTCTTGCGATCGATGACCAGAACCTGAACGGCGACAGGGACAAATACCGCGCGGCAGTGGAAAAATTAGAGACTGCCATTCGGCTCGATCCAGAGTCCGCTCTTGCGTTTCTCAACCTGAGCGCCGTTCTCGACAAGCAGAACCAGAACCAGCACAGCGAGGCCGGTCCGTATCGTGCCGCGCCCGAATACCACGAAGCGATCGAATACTTGCAAAAGTCGATTGAGCTTGACCCCGAAAATGCGCATGCGCATAAGAATCTGGGCGATGTGTACCTGAACGGGCAGGAATACTGGAAGGCCGATGCCGAGTTCAGGCAGGCCACGGAACTGAATCCTAAGTATGCTGACGCTTTCAGTGGCTGGGGGACGGTGTTTCTGGCGCAGTCGAAATACCCGGAAGCGATCAACAAGTACAAGAAGGCCATCGAGTTCGATCCAGAAAATGATGCAGTCAACAACTGGAAAGCGGCGCTGGAGGAATGGGGAGACGCCAGTCGCGACGCACTTGCTCGAAGTGAAGACAAGCTAAACCACACCAGGCAAGACAGCGCCGCTCACAGTGCTGTTACCGAGGCTCGCGAACAGCAAGCAAAGTGG
Source organism: uncultured Acidobacteriota bacterium (assembly GCA_903832475.1). Taxonomy (GTDB): domain Bacteria; phylum Acidobacteriota; class Terriglobia; order Terriglobales; family Acidobacteriaceae; genus Acidicapsa. The sequence goes on from CAILBQ010000113.1 coordinate 15,197, forward strand.
CAGCAAGCTCAAAAGGAATTCGACACCATTGCAGCCCGGTCTTCGGACCACAGACCATAGGTCTGCAGTCTTGGATTCAGGTGGTGTCTATTTCTTCACAACCATACGCAAGGAGAAAGAATGACCAGACAAACGAGCATGAGGATGATGGCAGTCCTGGTGATTGCCGGGGCGGTCGCCATGGGGCCCAAGCTGCTTCACGGGCAAGATAAATCGGTTCCGGATGACGACAACAAGCTTACCGCGGAGCTCAACACCGAATTGAGTGACGTGGAGACCGAGGACGAACTGGTGGACGCAGGCAAGGTTGAAGAACAGATCGATAAGGACCTGCACAACAGCAAGCTGATCGATTACGACGCGCTGGAAACGCTGATGGAGGAGGACGGCACGACGATAGAAAAGGTCGTTCATCATGCGGTGGAAGAGGCCGAAGCTGACGGTGGGGAGCAGCTTTCGTTTTATCAAGCGGGCAAGCAAGTGAATGGGAAAGCCGTTGCGGATCACACGGTCGCGGACTTGCGTGGGCACGCGGATCATCAAAGAGCGCCGAAGACATTTTCGTTGCCGGGGATGAGCTTCGATGCTACTTTTCACGCGGACGAGACGGGCGCCGCGTGATCAGACAATCCCCAGAAGTGGCCGGTCGCTAGCGGCCGAAGTTGAGGACCACGATGGCGAAGATGGCGGCGGCGCCGAGGATGATGACGGCCAAGAGGGCACAGATGAACCAGGCAGCGCGCTTTTGTTCGGCAGGTGTGGGCTGGGTGATGCCGAAGAAGTCGATGAAGCCGCGGGTGATGAAGTTGATGAGGCCCATGGGGGAAAGTCTCCGGTGGAGCAGCACTGCCGTTGAAGAAGGTGAAGTAAGGCGCAAGATAAACGCAGATCCTTCACTTCGTTCAGGAGGACAAATCCTCTGAACGGCTCCTCGTCTAAGGATGCGCCCGCGAGTGGCGGTGCGGCAAATTTTAGAGGTTAAACAGTTCGCGGAGGCGGCGGGTTTGGGAACGGCTGACGGGGATTTCCGTTTGCTTTTTGTCGTCCATGCGGAGCTGGTAGCTGGATTTGAACCAGGGAACGACTTCGCGGATGTGGTCGATGTTGACGACGTAGCCGCGGTGGGCGCGCCAGAAGAGGTTGGGGTCGAGGAGTTCGAGGAGCTCTTCGAGGGTGCGGCACTTGGAGTGGCCTTCGACGGCGGGGGTGACGACGCGGATGGTGCCGTCTTCGATGGCGGCGAAGCAGATCTCGGCCTGGTCGACGAGGAGCAGGCGGCTTTGCACCTGGACGATGAGCTTGCTGGGAGCGGTAGCGCGGGGAGCGGCCTGCTGGCGGTGAAGCATCTCGAGCAGGGTGTTGATGCCGGTGGATTCGGCTTCAGAGCGGATGCCGGCTTCGAGCGCGGTGGGGGCGGCTTCGGAACTGTTGTCGAGCATGCGGGCGCGGGTGCGTTCAACGGCCTGGAGGATGCGGGCGCGGTCGAAAGGCTTGAGCAGGTAATCGACGGCGTTCACGTCGAAGGCGCGGACCGCGTATTGGTCGTAGGCGGTGGCGAAGACGACGAGCGGCAGGTGATCGAGGCCGCGATGGTCGATGAGGTGCTTGAGGACGGCGAAGCCGTCGAGGCCAGGCATCTGGACGTCGAGGAAGACGACGTCGGGCTGGTGCTCTTCGATGAGCTTGACGGCTTCAATGCCGTTGGAGCCTTCGGCGAGGACTTCGACGTTGCCGATGGACTCGAGCAGGTACTTCAGCTCTTCGCGGGCCAGTTGCTCATCGTCGATGATGAGAGCCGTCATAGGTGTGCTGATAGGACTCTCGGGAGGGAGAGTTGGTTGCAGTAAATCGGGTCTAGGTGATTGATTTGGCAAGGCTCAGGCTCGATTCCAAGGGTTAACCATGGGTTCGGATGAGGTTGTTCGGCGAGGCTTGGTTGAGCCGGCTGACGATGCTGTCAGTGTAGCTCGTTTGGGAGAGCCGGGATTGGCCGGATGCGATGTGTTCATAGGGCAGTTGCTGAGGAGAAAAGCAGGTCCTTGACTCTATTCGCTCAGCATGATGGATGAGGCGAGAAGCAGATTCCCCTGAGGGGAATGACAGAAAGAAAAGCAAGTACAAAAAAAGCAAGTACAAAAAAGCAAATACAAGAAAGGCA
>CAILBQ010000114.1 GCA_903832475.1 uncultured Acidobacteriota bacterium
GATCACCTGCGCGCCACCCCCATCGTCCACGATGACGCTGAAACAGCGTCCACGATCAGACTGAAACGCCGTCCACGATCACGCTGAAATGCCGTCCACCATCAGGCTGAAATGCCGTCCACGATGGGCTGAAATACGCACTAACAAGGAGAACCCGATGGAGCAGCACGCCTACGACGTCACCCTCACCGGACGAGCTTGGTCACCTGCCGAATGGGAGGCGCGACACAGCGAACTCCCGTTCAAGCCCGAATTGATCCGCGGCAAGTTGTATTGGACAGAGCGTGAGCGATTGACCATGCTTGCCGCCCTGCTCGAACACTGTGGTGCGGCTGCTGCGGTTCGGATCGGCGATCCCAACGTCTGGCGCGAAGCGGTTCAAGCACTTGAATAGGCTCGGCACGCAAAGGTGTACAGCGACCTTTCCGGCGACGCTCGTAGATTCGACTCAGGTGATTCCGCATTGAAGCGGTTGCTGTAATCGAACAAAGCGCCGCAGATGGCCGCTTAGCAGCGTTCAGCCGGCAGCAAATGCGGCGTCGGCCCTCGCGTCCTTTTGCGACGGCACCCTTTCGGAGCGGCATGAAGCTCGCCTCGGGCTGCCAATTTTCTTGCGGTTTGTGGTCCCGCGCTCGCTACACTGAAATCCAAGTGCCATGAAATTCCTCGTCCTCAGCGATCTCCATATCGAATTTGCCGAGTACGCTCCCCCACGCGGAGCGTTGGAAGGCGTTGACGCGGTGATCCTGGCAGGCGACACGATGCCGAACTGTCGAAAACTTCCCGCCTGGGCCGCCAAGTCCACCATCTTCGGGCTCAATCTACCGATCTTGATCGTCCTCGGCAACCACGAGTTCTATGGCGGTCAGATCGAGGTCCGACGCCGCGAACTGCGAGATGCGGCCGCAGCGTTCGCAAACGTCCAAGTGCTGGATCCTGGCGAGGCACTTTTGGACGGCGGGCGGGTCCGGGTACTCGGGTGCACGCTTTGGACTGACTTTGAGCTTCCGATTCAGACGAGTGCGGACCGGGTCTCGGATCGCGCTCGCGCACTGAAGACGGCCGCCGAGTGCATGAGCGACTACGGCCGGATCAGAATCGGGGAAAGCGAACTGGGCGGCGCGCAGGCGCGCACGCGCCTGCTGAGGCCCGATGACACGCTGGCGCTGCACTCTGCAGAACGGGCATGGCTGCGTGCGAAGCTCGCCGAGCCATTCTCCGGTGCGACGATCGTCGTGACACACCATGGGCCATCCGCGGACTCCGTCGCGCCGCAGTGGGCTGGCGACTGGGCCTCGCCAGCGTTTAGCAGCGTCCTGCCAGACGAGTTCTTTGATGTGCCGGCGCTTTGGGTGCACGGGCACACGCACGACAGCCGTGACTACAGGCGGGGCCGTTCGCGCGTTCTGTGCAACCCCCGCGGATATCTTCAGCGCACCGGCCGTTTCGAGAACGATGATTTCGATCCCGGCCTGGTCATCGAAGTCTAGGCTAGACAGCGTCCCGAGATGCCGCCTCGAGCAATTGGCTAGTCCACCTGCCCGTTTTTTTGGTGCGCTGACCAGACGCAACCCTCGTTGAGGTCAGGCCGATGCGGTGCTGGTCGTCTCAGAGTTCGATCCGGTCGACGCAGAGTCCGCAGCAGCAGAGGGCTTCTTCTTCGCGACTTTCTTGGCGACGGCCTTTTTCGCTACGGGCTTCTTGGAGGCGGGCATTTTGGCTCCTGCCTTCTTCGCTGCGGTCTTGCTCGCAAGTGCCACCGTCTTCGCCGCAGCAGCCTTCTTTGGTGCTCGCAGGCTCGCCTTCTTCGCAGGCGGTGCAGTCACGGCTTTTTGCGTCTTCGCCTTCTTTGCGACCCCGAATACATCAGCCGCGGGTGCGGCAGCGCTCTTGTCGACAAGGAAGGTATCGCGATTCTTCGCGGCTGCGATCCAACTGGGCGCACGGCCGAAGCCCGTCCAGGTCTTTCCAGTCTTCGGATCCATGTACTTCGCGACACCAACGCCCGCACGCTTGCTCGAAGCCTGCTTGGTGGCTACTTTCTTGGAGATGGTCTTCTTGGCGATCGTCGACGAGGTCTTCGTGCCCAGGTGCTCGACAGTGACACCAAGCGAGGCCATCAGCGCCTTTACCTTGCTGACTGATGCTTCCATTTCAGCCTTCGCGGTGCGGGCAAACTCCGCTTCCAGTGCAGCAATCTTCTTCCGTAGGTCAGTGAGCTTGGACATGGGTCTCGGTATTTAGAAAAGGGAGCAGAAGTTTAACGTGCGCGGCATGCGGAACTCTCAACACTTGTACTGTCAGTCTGATCCGTCTTTCGTCAGCCCTATCGCGTTCGGCCGCAAACTGATCATCGCGACGACCACTGGAGACCTCGTGTGGTGCGGCCAGCGGCGGAGACGAGGAATCACCGCGGCTAGGTGTGACGTTTCAGGAGGTTGTTCACCCGTCCCGGATTTGAGAAGCTGGAGTTACCACACAGCCAACTCTCAAATCAGGAGTACGGATGAACAGCCATAAGCATGCAAGACTGACGCCAAAAGGTCGAGCCCTTCTTGTTGAACGTGTGCTCGACGACGGCTGGTCAGTGACGGAGGCCAGCTTGGCGGCCGGTGTCAGCCGGCGAACCGCCTACAAATGGATCAGGCGCTTTGAGGCCGAAGGCGATGGCGGCTTGTTCGACCGATCGTCGAGGCCGCACTTGAGCCCGACAGCGACGTCTCGACGCAAGCTTCGGCGCTTCGAGCAGCTGCGCCGGCGGCGCTGGCCGTTGTGGCGGATCGCCCGCGATCAAGGCAGCAGCATTGCCACCGTGAGTCGGTGCATGAAACGCGCCGGACTATCCCGGCTGAAGACCTTGGAGCCTGCCGAACCGATCGTGCGTTACGAGCGCGAAGTTCCTGGCGAGCTGATCCATATCGACACCAAACGCCTGGGCAGAATCAACGGCATCGGCCACCGGATTACTGGCATCCGAATGCACGCCAAGGCCAACCACGGCCAAGGTTGGGACGCTGTGCATCTGGCCATCGATGACCACTCTCGCGTTGCGTTTGCTCGAATCAAAGTCGACGAGACGAAGGAGAGTTGCGTCACGTTCCTGCGCGAGGCCATCGCCTTTTATGCGAGTCTTGGCGTGCGCGTCGAAGGCGTGATGACAGACAACGGCTCCGGCTACAAAAAGACCTACGACCAGGTCTGCGCTGAACTTGGCATCAAGCACCTCAGAACGAAGCCCTACACGCCCAAGACCAACGGCAAGGTCGAGCGCTTCGTCCAGACCAGCTTGCGTGAGTGGGCCTACGTCAGGCCCTACCGTTCGTCAGCGCTTCGAGAGGCGGCCCTGCAGCCCTTCATCCATCACTACAACTGGCATCGGCCACACTCGGCTCTCGCTCACCAGCCTCCAATGATTCGGATTCCGGCTGTGAACGACCTCATGAAACTCAACAGCTAGGGCATGACGTCGCCGATACCCGAAGGAATGAACGCAATCCGCACCGAGGACGGCGTGGCGCGAATGCTTACTACGACCGACTCGAGCCCAACCAGCATTTTCGCGGCGAAACTCATTTGAGCCAGTACGGCAAACTTCATTGAAGCCGTGCCGTTCGGCCGTCAAATCGCGAAGTCTGTCAGCGATTTGCCCGTAGCCAAAGCGCTCGTCAACCACTTCGGCCTCAACCCGCGACCCGTCCAAGTAGAGCCAGAAACGGGGTCTCGGTACTTGGCTGCTACCTTTTTGCCGGAGGGCGACCTCAAGATTGACTTCTGCGCGAGATCTGCTGTCGTCAGCCCGTGCTCCGACATCAACTGCCGTACCTGCGCGATGGCATTGGCCTTCGCCGTCGACCTGGCAGCCTGAATTTGGCGTTCGAGCGCATCTTTCTGCGCCAGTAACTCAGAGAGAGAAACTGCCATATTGCACCGTCTCGTTATGGGGGTTGCCATTATGACAGTTGACCGACATCTCAGGGGGGCCGCTTTTCGGTTCGCTTTGTCCGCCTATGCAACTAATTCCTCGGTGTCGGCAACTTCGACCGCATCCAGGTCTGGATCGATAGCAGGCGCAGGACGCTGAGGAAGGTCCCCAGCAGGCGCCGCTACAGTGGGGTCCGTGACCGCGGGCGCATGCGCTGGCGTGTGCAGGCGGATGAGATCCCTGACAAAGTAGTTGAGCGCCATCCTGCTGCCGCTTGTACCGCCAAAAATTACCGCCCAACCGGAGCTCAGAAGCTCCAGAATCCATCCTGCGAGAACGCGCACGCCGATGTACACCCCGAATCCGACGATCGATGTTGACATTGCCTGCTTGAATTCGCTCGTGAACTTGTTGTGTGAGAAGGTGTCAAGGATGTTGAAATCTTCTGCGGGCACGGAGTGATTCAGAAGCGCAACGAAGATTGCAGCAGCCGAGAGCAGCAGCGCAAGAATTCGGGCCTTCGAGTCAGGGTCGTAGACGTTGCGCAGGATGTCTGCGAACGAAGCGTCGCTGATCGAGCGGAACTGCTTCTTAGCCGCGATCAGGTCGACGCATTCTTTCGCCAGGCCGGCGAACTTGGTGGAATCGACGCCACAGATTCGTTCGAGAGAACGCGTCTTGCGCGAATCTACGTATTCTTTGCCTTTGCCTCGCTTTACCTTTCCGCCAGCGAGAACCCGCCGCACCTTGTACGCGCCGATGAGACCGCTCGCGCAAAGAAACGCGAACTCCGCGCCGAACATCAGTGCGAAGCTGTATTCATGTGAAGACCGATGCGAGGGCGAAAGTCCGAGATAGGCGCGCCACGCAAAAATCGCCGAGGTCGCCAGCCACAGCAGCCAGTACCAACTGAGCAGCTTCGGATAGAGGTGTCGGCCTTCAAATTCGCGAAAGTACTGGCTCGCGCGACTCATGATCTCGTCCATTCGATCTCCAAGTGTGTTTGAGAGGAACGAGCGGCCGAGCGTCTGAATCCGCATGATCGGCCGCAGCCAAGCTCATTGATGAGCTGCAAGCCAATTTTCCGGCTGTCAGTGGCTCACCAGGTGAGCTCCTAGAGCGGCGGCGCTACTTGGCGTCAGCGGGGGGGGGGGCGGTAGCCGCACCAGCGATTTCGAGCACCGCCAGCCCGTGGAAGCAGGTTGCGCATTCGAAGTTCGCGTTGGCGACGGGGTGGCGGGGCAAGGGAACCCAAGCAAGCTGCCGGAGGTGCAAAGCCGCTTGCTCAGGTCAGGCTTGACGACTCCGGAGGGGTTATGCACGCAACGACGGACGCCATGTGCCCCGGTGGCTGCCGCCGCTGAACCGGGCGCACTACTCACTCGTAGCTCGGTTGGGTTTCCGGTGCCACGGCGTCCGTCGTTGCGACGCCATTGCGCGATCAAGCTTGCCTTGATGGTTGAGGTATTGATAATATCATTAGATGTCAAGGATTCAACGGCCTGCTGGTGTCACTCTGGAAATTGGTCATCGGCTCATTGCTCTGTTGACCGACGACTTGGGGATGACCATTGCCGAAGCATCGCGTCGGATGGCGTACAGCACGCCCTCGACTTTGCAGTCGGTAAAGGCGGGACGCAACCTCCCTGATGCCGCCAGGCTTGGTGCGTTCGCAATGCACTACGCCAAGGAGACCGGTCGCGAGATCAATCTGCACTGGCTGCTGACTGGCCGTGGGGATAGGTTCTTGGCCTCGGGTCTCGCTACAACGAGCGGGTCGCGCTTAGATGTTGATATCATCAATACAACGCTTTGTCTCGACGAGCCGTCAAAACAAGCACTGCTGGTGCTGTTGAGCAACCGATCTTCGAGTAAGGCGGCCTGAGATGAAGAGAGTGCGCTTTGTTCTGGAATGCGGTCCAGGGATGTTGGCCAAGTCGAATTCGACGGCATCCGAGCTGATCGGCGCCTGTCGTGTCGTGAATTTGACGAGGAGGTTTAATGATCGTCTGTGACCCTTTGCCGGATGAGCCCTTCCTGTGCCACGCTTTGCGAAACCAACTCGCCACAGGTCTCGACACCCACATCCAACTATTCAAGCAACTGCGGCTTCAGGCTAAGGTGGCAACGCGACGTGGACCAGGCAGGTGCGCGCCTACCGGTGAGACTTGGGTTGAGCTTCTTGCGAAGCACTGCGGCCTCGATCCGTTCGACTACGCGATGGACCACACGTCCTTCCCATTGCTACTCTATGGCCATGTAAGTGCGCTTGAAGGTGGTCGTGCCAAGGCGCTGGCGCGGCTAGATTTACAAGGGCCAGACAGTCCCCGTTGCGATCTTCTGTTTTGTCCCGCCTGCGTTGAGGAAGACACTCAGGATTACGGGTTCGCCTATTACCGGAGGAAGCACCAGTTCCTCGGATCTATCAGGTGTTCCACCCACGACGTTGGTTTGCAATCTGTCGCACGAGAGAGGATGCGTGTGACAACGCTTCCGCACGTGGTGACCGTCTCTGGCGGTGTACCGCAACCCGCGAATTCCAACAACGTGAGAGAGATCAGCCGATATCAAACCCTGTCCGAGTACGTGCTTGATAGCGGTGTGCGCATCGATCAATGGGCGGCATGTTCATCGCTGACGGAAAGAATCCGGACAAGGTGGGGCCACGTGCAGGCCGAAGACTTGTGGGACAAAGCCGTGGATCGGTTCGGCGAAGACTGGATGTTGAGTCTCCACCAAAATAGTAGCGCGCCCGGAGTAGGTGTCGGACTGACGATGCGCAGCTTCTATCTAGTGACTGGACTCACTGCGGGATCTGCTCAACTGGATGGGATTTTGATCGCCGCGCTCCTTGCCTTCGACGATCCGCGTGAAGCCTTCGGATGCCTTGTGGGCGATGCGGAACTGAGTCAACCAGCGGTCGATGTAGTTGACCATAGCGTTCACCGGCACGACGAGGAACTGGAGGCAGCTTAGCGTCGGATTCGCATGGTGCACCGGTTCAGTGCCGCTGCGGTCAACGGTAAGCGGTCAAGGTGGCCCAGCTTTGCTTTGAGGTCAGGGAGTTGCTGGTAGATCTGCCAGAGCGCAAGCGTACGCCCCGGTGCATCGGCCCCCAGTTCGGCTGCGACCTTGGCGACGCTCAATGCCAGATAGCGATCGCGCACGTCCCATTGCACGCGCGGCGCAGCTGCGGTTAGCAGGCGGCTGTCACTGGGCTTGTGAGCGTCGAGCCATGCGCGGTCGTTCCGGTACAGCCATGCATAGGTGGCAGGCTCGACCAAACGAAGCGCCTTGACGCCTAGCAGCGGATTTCCACCGACGATGCGTTGCCACGTGGAGCGGGCGACTTCGCGCGCCGCCTCCGTGCGTGCCGTGTGCCAGCGGTCTTGCAGCCCGGGTTCAGTCCGCAGCACGCGCGTGACTGTCGATATCGAGGTGCCTGCTGCCTTCGCGGCGTCCTGCTTTCGCTGGCCCAAGGCGAGTGCGTCAACAAGCAGGCGTCGCTTGCTTTCGATCAGCAGTTTTGGACGGCGTGAGACCGGCGTTTCAGGGTAGAGCTGCGCCCGCACGGCCATCACCGTCGTGACGTCGACACCCAGCCTGCGTGAAATGGCTGTCACGGTCTCCTTTTCCCGCTTCAGCGCCTTTGCGATAGCTGCTCGGCGGGGATCTCGCGTTGGGCTCGGACGATCACCTTCACCCTGTTCCGTCACTCCCGGGCACTGGTCATAGGCCGCAGCGAACGCGGCGTAGTCCTCAAACAGCCAGCTGATCAGCGACGCATGCCGGATGGGGTGACTGCTGCACCTGGGGCCAAGCATCTTAGCCAGTTGATCGTATGCGGTCTCGGCATCCTGAGGTAGTGGCCGGAACTCCGGCACGACGCGCAGCGACGACGTCATCGCCACATAGTCCTTTGCCATCGCGCCGAGCCTCATCGACATGAAGCCTTTCCCGTAGCCGAGTTCAGCCGCCCGAAGCCGGTAGGTGACGCGAACTCGGCTCAACTCGAAATGCCGGCCGCGCGCTCGGTGCAGTTGCCCGGCAACCTCGGCAAGTTGGCGCAACTCGCTGGGAGGCGGCCCCTGGAACGCGTGCTGAAGCAACTCCGACGCCGGAATGTGCCAAAGAAAGCGGTGCACCCCCGTCGCCTTGACGTTCGCTTCCATCAGCACGGCTTCATGCTGCAGGCAGACCCAGACGCCAGGCACTTGATGTTCGACGTGCCAGTACGGCACCTGATGTCTGTGCATGTCCTCGACCATGCATTCACGGCAAGCCTTCAGCGGGTGGTTGGCTCGGAAACCTCCGGTCAACAGCCCGAGCGTGAACTTCAGGGAGCCGATCCCGTTGCCCCGTAGCGCAGCGATGGCATTCTCGGCGACGACTGGCTCGGAAAAGCGGAGGTAGAACGGGAGAAGCGTGTGGCACTCGATGATCTGCCGTGCACTTCCCAGCGTTCCCTGCGTGCGCGTCACAAGTTCGTCGACCCGGCTCGGAAAGTCGTGGGCAGATCCGCGCTGCGGGTGGCCAAACATCTGCCGGCAGGTCGTTGAATGAGAGGTGTTGCCGGCCACTACGTGCTGGCGACTGACCAAACTATATAGCGTCTCGTCAGGAAGCCATCCTACGACCGACGATGACTCAAATAGGCGCGAAGTCATTTTGGGCCAGATGAAACTTCGAGTCTCTCCCGTTTGCTGTTGGAAATCAACTAGGCGGGGCTTCTTGGATGCGAATCGGAGATGGCATGAATATGGACGAGCGCACGTTGCTGAGGGCACGATTTACTGGTGAAGATCGGTGCTTGCGGACCACTCTTGGACAACCTAAGGACATCTTTTCTAACAGGGCAAAATTTGTGATTTAGCAAATATTTAATATCGCAAAATTCTAGCTTTTAGAGAGTGATTGGATTTTCTCCATCCCGGGTTTGCAAATAGAGAAAAAAATAGTTGACTAACTGCGCGAATCGAAATCCAATGGCCGGGAAATAGGAGCATGTCGTGACGCAACTGAGAACTGGCGAGGAGATTCGTCGACTGTTTCGCGATGAGGGGGTCACGTTGAGTGACTGGGCCCGGCGGCATGGCTTTTCTCGCCTGGCCGTCTACTCGGCTCTGGCCGGCCGCACGCAGGGCGTGCGGGGTGAGGCTCACCAGGTTGCCGTAGCGCTTGGACTCAAGGCTCGCCCCAGTGGACTCATTGAGTCGCTGGGAGCTGGCACCGGTACGGCGAGCACCGGGGGCAGTGCGGCCATGGAATCCTCAGGAGGCGC
>CAILBQ010000115.1 GCA_903832475.1 uncultured Acidobacteriota bacterium
CTCTGTTTGGAAGTTTTTACCGGTCTCGACTAGATTGCAGATTGGTCGATACCGGATTTTTCCGGATAACGTCCAAAGACCAGCAACTACGCTGGGCAACTGTTGAGCATAGCCGCCGTTCCCCCGGGAAACTATGCACAATGGCCCCGTACCTTCTACAATGCGGCTAGGGACCCAACCCCACCCAGCTCTGCTGCGGAACATGAAACCTGACGGCTCACGGCTGGAATCAGGACGAAGGAATCGCATGAAGTTCAGGAAATTCGGCAAGACAGTGCTGACCGCTGCCCTAAGCTCGGCCATCGTATTCAGCCTCAGCTCTTGCGTTCGGAGTTTTACTGTTGGCTATTTGTATGTAACCGGAACAGTGACAGCAACGCCATCGGGCAACGGCATCATCAGCGGTTTCAAGATTGATAACAATACCGGCAAACTGATCCCCATGCACGGATTGCCGATCGGTAGCGGCGGTGCCAATCCCGTTCGCGAAGTGCTCCTCACCGGCAACCGCTTCCTCTATGTCCTGAACCGCGGAACCAATTCCTCAGGCGGCACCGACTGCACCGCGGCTGACCCTTGCGGCAACGCCAACATCACCCAGTTTGTCATCGGCGGCAACGGCATCCTCACCCCGCAGGAGACCTTCTACACCCAGGGCCTCAATCCCTTCCGCCTGGTCGCAGACACCTCCGGCAACTTCCTGCTGGCTCTCGACCACGATGCGCCCAGCAACGCCTATTGCGGAGTCGTCATCACCGGGGCAACCTCCTGCGGCGACATCACCGTCTTCTCGGTGAATTCCTCGACCGGCCGCCTCTCGCTGGTCACCAACGCCCAGTTGACTTCCTCCACCGGAAGCCAGGTCTCTTACTTCCCCGTGCCCGCCAACCCCATCGACTTCAGCTTCGCTACCGGCAACATCTTCACCCTTTCCGGCGCTCCGAGTTCCAGTCCCTCTGCTATCGCGACTACCGCGCAGACCGTCTTCCCCTACGCGTACAACTCCAGCAATGGCCAGTTGAGCTCCACCGGTCAGGGAACGCCTCAGGTCATCACCAATGGCGCCGGCAACCCCATGGGACAGGGGACAGCCATCATCTACGCTGGCGGCCGTGTCTACGTCCTCGATAACGAACCCATCACCGTTGCCTTGAACGGCATCACCACCACCAGCCCCAGCCAGATTCTGCCCTACACCGTCGGCAGCAACGGCGCGCTCCAGTCCGCCACCGGCGGCGCTGTCGCCGACGATCCCAATGAGAGCAGCCCCATCTATCTGATCGTCGAATCCAAGGGCAAGTACGTCTTCGTCGTCAATCAGCAGGGTGCCAGCACCACCAGCGGCGCCGGCATTGCCGTCTACACCGTCGCCGGCGGTACAGCGTCCAGCCAGTTGAGCGAAGACTCCGGCTCTCCCTATGGCACCGGCGCTGGTCCGCAGTGCATCGTTGAAGACCCATCCAATCAGTACGTCTACACCGCCAATACTGACTCAACCGTCACCGGCAGACTGATCGATCCTAACTCTGGTGCGCTTCGCCAGCTAAGCGGTAGCTCCGGCGTCTTTTCACTCACCGGACCGGCTTCCTGGTGTGTTGCCGATTCCCGCACCAACTAGCTTCATCGGTGCCACTTACTTGTCAGATTTGGCCCGCGCCTCTGGGGAACGTTTCTCGTCTGGCGCGGGCCTTTCTGCTAAACCTAAAACTGGCGCTCTCCACCATTTCGAGATCGCCGCTCGTATCTCACGAAGGAAACACATGAAGTTCGGCAAAGTCGGCCAGGTCGCACTGGTCTCCGTTTTCGCACTTGCATTAGCCACCCTCTTCACTGCATGCACTCCAGTGAACGTCGGCTTTATGTTCGTGGCTACCAACAGGCAGACCCCTGGGGAAATCGAAGTCTACAAAATCGATCCGATCGCGGGCTATCTCCAGACAATCCCTACCTCGCCCTTCCCTTCTGGCGGACGGAATCCCATTGCCGAGGCCGTTTCTCCCGACTTCAAGAACCTCTACGTGGTGAACGAGGACGATAACAACATCGTGCAATTCGGCATCGGCAGCGACGGCAAGCTCTACGCCCAAAGCACCGTCAATACTCCCGGCTCCTTTCCCCTCTCGCTCGCCATCAACGCCGCCGGCACATATTTGTACGTGGTAGACACGCTCCAGCCCATCGCCGGCTGCACCCTCAGTAATCTGTGCCCCGGCGACATCGCCGTCTATCCCATCGATCCAAAGTCCGGCGCGCTCGGTGCCCCTATCTCCAACAGCACCCAGTACCCCACCTACTGGCCTCTGCTGAAAAGCCCCTCGGACAGCAAGACCATCCTCACCCCCACCGCCGTCCAGGTGCTGCCCAACGGAAACGACATCTATGTCACCGCATACAGTGCCACCAGCGGCTACGTCTTTGGCTTCTCCACAGATTCCACCGGCGCCCTGACTCCATTGAACGGCGGCGTGCCCTGGCCTTCCGGATCTCAGCCCGTCGCACTGGCTCCCGACGCTGGCAGCGGTTTCCTCTACGTGGTCGACAAGACGCAGAACCTTGTCGCCAGCTATGCCGTGCAATCCAGTGGTGCGCTTACCTTGCAAAGCTCAGCCACCACCGGCAGTGGTCCTTCGGCCCTGGCCCAGTTCGGCAACTTCTTGTACGTGACCAACTCAGGAGATTCCAACGTCACCAGCTACAGCCTTAGCTCGGGGAACCTCGCCAAGTTGGCAAACAACGCGACCGACACCAACCCCATCGCCATTACCGCGGATCCTAAGAAAGTCGGCTTCCTCTACACCGTAAACTTCCTCGGAAACACGGTAAGCGGATTCCAGATCGACGCCACTTCCGGAGCCTTGGTCAACACCCAGCACACCCCGTATCCATCCCTCGTGCAGCCCACCGCCATCGTCGGCGTCCCGCACGGAGGTACAGCCACGGCCAAATAATTGCAAGCCCCTCCGGCCTGTGCCCGACCGGCTTGTCCATTGACCTTCGCAACCTTTTTCTTGCAGCTCCGGGCGCTGAACCTTAAAGCCCGATCGCTAGCCCAAGGCCGTCGCGAGATTTTACAATCGAGACGGATACAACTCAACCCAGCATGCAATTGGCCGTGATCAACGGCCTACGACGAAGGAAACAGATGAAGTTCAGCAAACTCGGCCAAGTATCTCTGGTCTCCGCCACGGCACTTATACTGGCCAGCGCGTTTACTGCCTGCGCACCTGTCACGATTGACTATCTTTTCGTTGCCGGAAACAAGAGCAACAACATCCAGACTTTCCTCGTCGACCGCGTGTCTGGCGCATTGAACGCCGTGAACTCTGTCGTTGCCGCCGGCGGAGTCGCCCCTATCTCCATGGCCGTCTCAACCGACTACAAGCACCTCTATGTCGCCAACCAGGGCGACAGCTCTCTGGTCGAATTCAGCATTTCAGGCACCGGCGTCCTCGCTTCCGCCAACACCACGACGCTCAGCGCCGAGGGCAACACTCCCGTCTCCATCAACATGAATGCCGCCGGCACCCTGCTCTACGTGCTCAATCGCTACCAGCCCGGCTGCTCAACGGCGACCACTGGAGCCGCTTCCTGCAACGGCGGCGCCCTCGCCGTCTTTCCCGTGGGAACCGACGGGGCGCTTGGCACCGCCGTCGCCAATGCAGGCCTCAGCTACTGGCCCGTCGGCATCAATCCCACCTCCGTCACCTCGCTGCCCAACGGCACGGCTGTCTACGCCGCCACCTACGATCCTGCGGCCGGTATTGGTTATCTCTACGGCTACACCGCTGCCACCAGCGGCGTTCTCAGCCAGCTCGTTGCCGGCAACCGCTTCCCCGCTGGTGTCAAGCCCGTCGGCGTCACCACGGACCCAACCAGCCGCTTCGTCTACGTCACTGACTTCTCCCAGAACGAGCTGATCGCCTTCACCATCAACTCCGGCATCCTCACGCCGCTGATCAACGGCCCATTCAGAACCGGCAACCAGCCATCGGCAATCCAGGTCGATCCTCGCGGCAAGTACATCTACGTCTCCAATCAGCTCGATAACTCGGTCTCCGCCTACGCCATCGATCTGGCCACTGGAACACCCTCCGCCGCCGTCAACACCACCGGAAGTGCCACCAACACTACCGGAACTCAGCCTGTCGCCATCCTCGTCGACCCCGGCTTTGGCCGTTACGTTTTCACCGCCAATTTCCTCGACAACTCCCTTTCCGGCTTCCAGCTCAATCCCAATACCGGCACCCTCTCCGTCACCCAAAACGGCCCCTATCCGACCGTCTCTCAGCCGATCGCCATCGCCTCCATCCCGCACGGCAACCATTCCGTCCAGGTCGACCAGCCCTAAGCTGACAGCATCGATCCACAAAAAAAGGGCAGCCCGCTCAGCGGCTGCCCTTTTTCTCGGCCCTTTTCTAAACTCCGGGCCAACCGCCCGTGTGATCAAAGCCCAGGCCGGCGGCCTAAGTGCCGCAGTCTCCCAGAGGCTAGGCTGAAAGCCCGTTCTATCCTGCCCCTCCCACTGCGCTCATCCCGCAGGAACGGCGCCGAATCGGCTAATGAATCACGAATGTATCCGATCACGAATCCATGTGAATCTCGGCCGGCCGACCTCAAGCCCCCATCCACTGCCGCAACACCTTCTGCGCCGGCTTCTCCACCACGTGCAGCGTCAACAACCCCAGCCCAATCAAAATCGCGTAGCTGATCCACGGATCCATCCAGCTCAGGTGCAGCAACGGCAGCAATCCGCTCGCATGCAGCAGGTTCCAAAGGTTGAAATGCATCAGGTACAGGCAATAACTCGACTCGCCCACAAACACGAACACCGAAAAGCTGAATAGATGGGCGATCAGATTCTTCCCCGCCAGCCCCAAAATCAGGCACCCGAACAGCGGCATCAGCAACCCGTCATGAATCAGCGCATACGGCGCCACGCCTGACTGCAGAATCACATAAATTCCCGCAAATCCCACCAGCCCCAGCCACAGCCGAAGATGGCTGTCCCTGTCGATATACTCGTCCAACCCCGCCAGCAGCACCCCAAACACAAAGCTGGGCAGATGCGGCAGTGGCGTAAACTTGAGCGCCTGCAGCCACGGCGCCGAGCTGAACCGATCCACCTTCACCAGATGATCCGGGTTGTAAATCACGTACAGCGTCCCCGGAACCATCCCCAGCAGCCACAGCCCGCCCAGCCTCCACAAATGCCCGATCAGCCTGTCCGGCCGCTTCAGCGCCGCAATCCACGGGAAGATCACGTAGTACGACGCCTCCGCCGACATGGTCCACGCCGGCGTATTGCCAAACGTCGCAATCTCCGGTACCCACCCCTGCAGCAGCAGCGGCGTCAAAAACGTCCCCAGCCAGAACATCTGGTGCGTGTGCGCCGCATACTCCCCCAGGTACGTCTGAAAGCCGAGTACCAGGCTCAGCAAATACACCGGGTAAAGCCGTGTAAACCGCGCCTTCCAGAACCGTACCTTGTCCAGCTTGCCCTCGCGCGCCCGCCCCGCGTAGTTATACGCCAGCACAAACCCCGAAAGCATGATGAAGAAGCTCACCGACAGGTAGCCGGCATTGACCACCGGCGACAACACCCCAAACCAGTCAGGATTGGAAAAATGAAAAAACACAATATTCAGGGCCGCAAAACAGCGCAGACCTGTCAGTGCATCCAGTCGGGCTGGCTTTTGAGCTTCCACTGGGCGTTTAGACGCTATTTTCGAGGAGCAGACGCAAGGATGTGATCAGGAAGTGACAAGAGAACCCACCTTTTCTCCCAAAGCGACCCGCCGGATATTTCCGGGCATGTTCATGTTGAAAATAATCATGGGCAGGTTATTGTCCTTGCACAGACTCACGGCCGTCAGGTCCATTACCTTCAACCCCTGGCGCAGGATCTCCATGTACGTAATCTCGTCGTACTTCACCGCGTCTTTGAACAGCACAGGATCAGCCGAATAAATGCCTTCCACCTTGGTCGCCTTCATCAACACATCGGCCTTGATTTCCATGGCCCGCAGAGACGCCGCTGTATCCGTCGAAAAGAAAGGATTCCCAATGCCCGCGGCAAAAATGACCACCCGTCCCTTTTCCAGATGCCGCACCGCACGCCGGCGAATGTAAGGCTCGGCAATCTGGTCCATCGCCACGGCGGTCATCACGCGGCACTGAACATCATGCTTTTCGATCGCATCCTGTAGCGCAATCGCATTGATCACGGTTGACAGCATGCC
>CAILBQ010000116.1 GCA_903832475.1 uncultured Acidobacteriota bacterium
CTGAGGGAAACGGTGTCTTTTGGATGTTCAGTTCGTGCGCTGGTTTCGCATTTTATGAATTGTATTGGAGCGGGAGACCGGGATCGAACCGGCGACATTCAGCTTGGGAAGCTGACGTTCTGCCACTGAACTACTCCCGCTACTTGGTTCTGGTCAGTCGGTTGACCGGACTGCTGGTTGCCGGTATGCAACCTACGCCCAAACTCGTTGAAACGTTGGTTTCGGCTACTGCCCAACTGTAACAGACGGGTCGGGCAAGTCGACTTTAGGCTCCCGCGGTTGCAGGAGCGGATTCTCATTAATCATACCGCTCGGAGCTGAGTCCGTCGACTCCCGGACAACACCCTAGCCTCGGACTATCGCAAAAGCAATTGTAGCTATCGCAGCGGTCCAATTGGCGGAGATTGTGACAGCTGCGGCGGCCTCAATCCGTCTCTGCGGGCGGCCGGCGTCCATCCAGCCAAGTCCGTCGCACGGGGTAAGGGACGGGCGAAAGGGGCAGTTTCGTGGGAGCGAAGGTCCAAGACGGAAGGTTACAGCGCCTCGCAATTCGCTCCTCGAACATGAAACGAAATTACTTGCGCTACAACTATAGGCATGTCTTCCGACGTTACTGAAGAGCTTGAACTGGCACTTCTTTACCACGGCGTTTTCCCATAATCCACAGTAGTATCAAGTTTGAAGCGACCGAATTTTCACAATTCAGGTACGGCGTGCGTAGCTGAAAGTACGACTTGTAGCCCTGTCCATCTGTCCCCATTTCTTGCCGAGGTCCAAAAAATGTTGAGTTCGCCCGTTTTTGCCCTGAGTTGTTCTTGCGAAAAACCTTCTCTTCGAGCAAAGATCCTGTCGGTAGTTGCTCTCGGCCTGGCCCTCGCAGGATGTTCGGCGGTCCCGGCATTGGCCCAGGTGAATGTCACCACCTATCACAACGACATCGGGCGTACCGGACAGAACCTGAACGAGACCATTCTGACGCCGTCGAATGTGAATGCGACGCAGTTTGGCAAGCTCTTCTCTCAGAGTGTGGACGCTCAGGTTTACGCGCAACCGCTCTACCTCTCCGGCATCACCGTGAATGGCGCAACACATAATGTGGTGTTTGTTGCGACGGAGAATGATACGGTGTATGCCTTCGACGCGGATTCCAATATTGGCGTGAATGCGAACCCACTTTGGAAGGCGTCCATGTTGACAGCTGCTCACGGAGCGGCTTCGGGCGCAACGGCGATCCCAGCATCGGACCTGGGGTCGGATATCAATCCGCTGGTGGGCATCACCGGCACACCTGTCATCGATCCCGCCTCCGGTACGCTCTACGTGGTCAGCGCCGACCTGGAGGGCGGGAACGCAGTGCAGCGGCTGCATGCGCTGGACGTAACCACCGGCCTTGAAAAGCTGGGCGGTCCAGTTGTCATCACGGCCAGCGTGCCTGGTACGGGCAACGGCAGTGTCAATGGGACGCTGACCTTCGACAGCTATTGGCAGAATCAACGCGGCGGTCTGCTCTTGCTGAACGGAATTGTCTGGGTGGGCTTCGCATCCCACGGAGACAACGGTCCATGGCACGGATGGATCATGGGGTACAACGAGAACACTCTGCAGCAGACGGGCGTCTACTGCACCTCTCCTAACGGTACAGGCAGCGGCGTATGGGGCGCGGGCGCGGGACTTGCCGCGGATCAGCTTGACACCGTGAACCACCCTTACGGACGAATGTTCATCCCGACCGGAAACGGGGACTTCAATGCCACCACGCCCTACACAAGCGCGATGGATTATGGCGACAGCGATATAACGCTTGACCTGACCAATGGTGTACCCACAGTTGCCGACGACTTCACCACCTATTTGCAAGCCAAGCTGGACGCGGGCGATCTCGATCAAGGTTCCGGCGGCATGATGGTCATTCCCACCCAGACGACCGGCAGCCACCCGCATTTAGCTGTGCAGGCTGGCAAAGAGGGAACGCTGTTCCTGCTCAATCGCGACAACATGGGCGGCTACAGCACGACCGCCGACAACGTGGTCCAGTCGCAGGTCTACACGGTTGGCGATGTAGGCGTATGGAGCACGGCTGCCTACTGGAATGGCAACGTGTACTATTGGGGTCAGTTCGATTATCTGAAGTCCTTTGCCTTGGTGAACGGTCTGCTCTCGACAACGCCGACCAAATCTACTGAGACCTACGGATTCCCGGGATCGACGCCTTCCATCTCCGCCAACGGCAATACTCAGGGAATTGTCTGGTCGATCAATTCCAACGGCTATACATCGGGCGCCGTGTCCGTTCTTCAAGCGCACGACGCGAGCAACGTCGCTACCACTCTTTATTCCAGCTCGACGAATCCCACACGGGATACTCCGGGTGGGGCGGTCAAATTTACTGTGCCGACAGTCGTCAACGGCAAGGTGTACATGGGGACGGCGGGAGAGTTGGATATCTATGGCTTGTTGAATGGTGCGAACCAGACAGCAACGCCGACTTTCAATCCCGGGTCGCAAACCTTCGCAGGCACTCTCTCTGTAGCCATTGCGGATGCCACGCCGAATTCCACCATCTACTACACCACCAATGGAACAGCGCCCTCTACCAGCTCCACGCTGTACACGGGACCCATCACGGTAACTTCGACAGAGACGATTAACGCGGTTGCTGTCGCTAGTGGATTCCTGCAGAGCGCGCCCTCCTCCGCGACGTACACCAATTCCAATCAGACGCCGCCTGTGGCCTTCAGTCTGCCGACGGGAAGCTATACGTCAGCGCAGACGGTCACGCTTTCCGATTCGGCAGCGAACGCGGTCATCTACTACACGCTCGACGGTTCAACGCCAACCACCTCTTCGGCGGTGTACGGCAACCCCATAGTTGTCAGCGCCACGGAAACGATCACTGCCATTGCCGCGGCTCCAGGATTGACGGTAAGCCCGGCCATTTCGGCGACGTTCACGATTACTTCGGCGGCCAGCGGTATCTCCTACAATCAGGGGTTCGCGAATTCCGGCGGAATCACCATGATTTTCAATGGCAGCACTGGTCTGGATGACACCCGCCTGCAACTGACCAGCGGTGGGACGGGTCAGGCGGGATCGGCCTGGTATTACACGCCTGTCAACATTCAATCGTTTACCACGGATTTTACTTTCCAGCTCTCCAATGCGGTCGCGAATGGAATAACATTCGCCATGCAGACGGGAAGCGCGAACGCGCTGGGAGGAAACGCCTACGAACTGGGCTACGCTCCCATCCCCAATTCGCTGGCCATCAAGTTCGATCTGTATAACTCGGCTGGAGAAGGATCGGATTCCACGGGGCTTTACCTCAACGGCGCGATTCCTACGGTTCCCGCGATTGATCTAACTTCCTCGGGAATCAACCTGCACAGCGGCGATACGATGGCCGTACATGTCACCTACGATGGCGCCACGCTCACGATGAAAATCACCGACATCGTGACTGCGGCCGTTTGGTCGACTAGCTGGACAGTCAATATCCCGTCCAGTCTCGGCGGCAACACCGCGTACGTCGGCTTCACCGGATCGACGGGAGCTTACTCCTCCAGCCAGAAGATTCTCACCTGGAGCTTTACCAGCGGCACCGGTTCAACTGTGGCCGCGACGCCCTTCTTTTCTCCCGCAGGTGGAACCTATGCCACTGCGCAGAGCGTCACCCTCAGCGATAACACTGCCGGGGCCACCATCTACTACACCACGAATGGGAGCACGCCGACCTCCTCTTCAACGGCCTATACCGCACCGATCACGGTGAGCTCATC
>CAILBQ010000117.1 GCA_903832475.1 uncultured Acidobacteriota bacterium
GCCGGCGGCGGTAACGACGGGCGTCTTCACGGTCGTCGTTGTCGCGGAATGAGCAATGGCCGGCAGGACCGTAGCTAAAAGCAGATATCGATAGATAGTCAGACGAGGATACATCTCTAGGAGAACTCCTATAGTTAAGGTTCATAGTTGCGCAACGAGAACCAAAGCAACGTGCGGTACAGAAGTCAACGCCACGGAGACAGGGATGTCCTGTCCGCATGAGACGTCAAATCTCGGAAATTTCAACAGGCCGTTCTTGGGGGATCTATCGTAACCTTAATGGCTACCATCTTGTATGGCAATCGTTTTTAGGCTTTCTAGGCAAACAAAAGTAATTCGAATGAGAAGATCAATTGGCTTTACTGTAGCACGCGCAGCCCATCCCCCGGCAACGCCTTTTTCAATTGGGCGGTCAATTTCCAGAACACTTCATATTTCTCTTACTTCGCTGACTCAAGGTGAAACGTGTCTTTGACCTCCCAATCCGGACTGGTCGCATCCGGGTTCTTGACCCGAAACATGGTGGAGTTCAGCGACTTCCCGTCAAAGCTAAACCGGATGTAGTGATAATTGGGAAAGCTCGGGTCTTGATACAAGTCAGCGGCCGTTCGCGCGATTGGATAAGGCTTCGCACCGCCTCCGCCTGACACCAGATACGTCACACCGTTCTCAAAAAACCGTTGATAGTTATGAATATGCCCGGCGATCACAATGAATCTCGCAGGTGTTGTGATGGCCTGCCTCTCCAGCAATGCCGCAAGCTCATATTCGTTGGGCCGCACGTCATGCGAATGATCGCCTTCGATGGAGTCGGCGACAGGCGGATGATGCAGCGAAAAGAAAACAAATTTCGTCGAGCGGGGAAGATGGTGCAATTGATCCTCGAGCCACGTCCGCTGCCGGCTACCCTCCAACAGTGAGAGATTCGAGTCCAGCGTGATGATATACGCGTTCCCCAGTTCGACCGAATACCACCGCCGCCCTTTCAACTCTGGAAAAGCGCTCCACCAATTCTTCGGCTCGGTAACTTCCTCTCCATGCAACTCATGGTTGCCCATGGCAGGATAGACGCGCAGATTCTCCGCACGCCACGCCCCGGTTTCATCGTGGTACACCTGGTAATCGTCTTGCACCGAGCCGTTGTATGGCACATCACCCGAAAGCAGAACGGCATCCGGATGCTCAGAAGCAACACGTGCCACCAGCCAGCGGCGAACCTTTGGATTCGTGACCTTCTCGTTGGCAGGGTCGGTGAATCGCATGTCTCCGTAGGCGATCAGCGTCCAATGTTTTGGAAGGCTTTTCGCATCCACTCGGAATGTCGGACCAGGACCGCTGATCAGATTGCGCGTCAACGCCTCATCGGGTGGCGTCGTCTGCCCCAGCAGGCAGCCGGATGTGCAAACGCAAAGCCCAAAGGCTGCAGTCAAAAGCAGCGTCGAACGACCAGTCAAGAAGGAAAATCGCATGGGTCTAGTCTCGCATGGAGCGAGCCCCGGTTTGCTGATTTTTACTCATCTTCATACGCCCACTATTTCTGTTGCAGCCAACTCCGCATTCTTTTCACGCGGTTGTAATATGAAGCATCGGCGCGGGGTTTTCTTCATCGACCGGTGGCGAAGCGTTGAGTATGGGAGTTACATGAATAAGCCAGGGATTTGCCGCAAGCTCGCACCAGAAAATTTCCTCCGTTTTGTTGCGGCGCTGCTCCTTGCGCTGAGTATGTCGTGGTTCGGCCTTGATTCCTCGCCATCGCTGGCACAGTCCAGCAAACACCTGCCCGTCCCACCCCATAGCCAGGAAGAAAACTTCAAATCTCTCGACGGCATCCTGCAAGCAGCGGTCAACGAAGGCAACATCCCCGGCGCCGTTCTCCTGGTCGGCCACAACGGAAAAATCGTCTATCGAAAAGCCTTCGGATCCCGTTCCCTCGAGCCGGCCCGCGAGCCGATGACCATCGACACGGTCTTCGACCTCGCTTCGCTGACCAAATGCATCGCCACGACCACCTCCGTCATGCAACTTCTTGAGCAGGGACGCCTCCGCCTCAACGACCCTGTCAAAACCTACTTGCCCGACTTCGCCGCCAACGGCAAGCAGGACATCACCGTTCGCGAACTCCTCACCCACTTCTCAGGACTGCCGGAGGACCTCAGCCTCAAGTCTCCGTGGCTCGGCAAAGACACGGCCTATGCAATGGTCATGTCCACCGCGCCCGGCAACCCGCCCGGGGCACACTTTCTCTACAGCGATATCAACTTTGAAACTCTGGGCTTTCTCGTCGAAAAAATCAGCGGCCAGCCTCTGAATGAATACGCCGCAGAACACATCTTTAAGCCACTCGGCATGCGCGACACCGGCTTTCTTCCGCCTCAGTCAGAAAGCGCCCGCATCGCTCCCACCGAATACGATGAACACGGCCAGATGCTTCGCGGCATCGTGCATGATCCCACCGCGCGCCGTATGGGCGGTGTCGCCGGGCACGCAGGCCTATTCTCAACCGCAGACGACCTCGCCCTCTTCGCCGAAGATATCCTCCACCGGCACACCGTGCTCAGTTCGTCAGCCGTTGCCAAGATGTCCACGCCGCAACAGCCCGCCAACGCTCCCAACCTGCGCGGGCTCGGATGGGACATCGACTCACCGTTCGCAAGCAATCGCGGAGAGCTGCTCCCGGTCGGCTCCTTCGGCCACACCGGCTTCACCGGCACCTCTCTCTGGATTGACCCAGTCACCGATACCTACATTATCCTGCTGACCAATGCCGTTCACCCTCACGTCGGAAAATCAGTCGTGTCACTTCGCGCCCGCGTTGCGACCGCAGTCACTGTCTCCCTGCATCTGACCGCGACAGAAGCGGACAAACTATACCTCTCTCGCATCACCGGCTACAACGAATCCATAACCGCCGCACGACGCCTCACCGCGCGCAACGGCCAGGTCAAGGCCGGCATCGATGTGCTCGAGTCGCATGCCTTTCGCGAGTTGTCCCCCAATGCAGAACACCCCGTACGCATCGGCCTTGTCGCCAACCAGACCTCCGTCGATAGCCGCGGTCAGCGAACCGCGGATGTTCTCGCCGCTGTCCCAGGCATCCACCTCGCCGCCATGTTCAGCCCGGAACACGGCGTTTCCGGCACCCTCGACACCACCGCCATCGGCGATCAAAAAGACACAGCCACGGGCGCAATGATCTACAGCGTCTACGGCGACTCAGACGCCAGGCGCCGTCCCACCGCGGCCCGACTCGCTGACATCGATATCATCGTCTTCGATATCCAGGACATCGGCGTGCGCTTCTACACCTACGAAAGCACCATGGGATACTTTCTCGAAGCCGCGGCCAGAGCCAACAAGCCCATCCTGATCCTTGATCGTCCCAACCCCGTCAACGGCAGCTACGTGCAAGGCCCTGTTGCCGATGAAAACAGCGAGTCCTTCGTCAGCTACTGGCGCACTCCCATCCGTCATGGAATGACCATGGGCGAACTCGCTTCCATGTTCAACAAGGAACGAAACATCAATGCCAAACTGACCGTTGTTCCCATGGAAGGCTGGCAGCGTGGCGACTGGTTCGACTCCACCGGCCTCCTCTGGATCAATCCCTCGCCCAACATGCGCAGCGTGACCGAGGCCGAGCTCTATCCCGGCATTGGCATGATCGAATCCACCAATATCTCCGTTGGGCGCGGCACCGATACTCCCTTCGAATGGGTCGGCGCTCCATGGATACAATCGATTGACCTCGCCGCCTATCTCAACGCCCGCCAGATCGACGGCGTCCGCTTCGTCCCCGTCACCTTCACCCCAGGTTCATCGCTCTATGCCAATCAGAAATGCAGCGGCGTGAATATCGTGCTCACCGATCGCAACGCACTCGACGCACCGGAGCTCGGACTGGAGATTGCCTCTGCATTGCAACATCTGTATCCAGATCATTACAAGATCGAAGACCTGAATACACTGTTGCGTCATCAAGTGACGCTGGCCGCGCTCAAGGACGGTCAAGACCCTCGGCGCATCGCCGACGAGTGGCGCGATTCCCTCGCCGCATTCCTCACCATGCGCGCCCGGTATCTGCTTTATCCATAACTCGGCATCTACGACTCGGCATCTGCCACGCCCATCGCAGCGGGTCCTTCGAAGTCAAACTCTCTCTGTTGTAAAATTGGCTTGAGAGCGCTCTTCGCTAGGGACTTGTTGGCTCTCGTGTCGCATTGCGAAATTCCGCCCTCCGTCAACGCCACCAATCTGCATTCAAAGCCTTGAAACCTGCAGTTCCTGCATCAAACTATGGTGATCGAGAAACTATCGGCGGATCAGGTTTGGGATCTGTGCCTCGTGGGCACGGGCCCGGTCGGCATGGCCTCTGCTCTCGAGTTGGAACGTCTGGGCCATGAGGTCCTGGTCCTCGAATCGGGCGGCCTTGAGCCGAATGGCGAAGCTGCGAAAAACTCCCATGCCCACATCGTTGATCCCGACCGCCACGCTCCCATGGAGATCGCCGTATGCCGCGCTCTGGGCGGAACATCCTGGACCTGGGGCGGCCGCTGCGTGGCCTATGACGATGTCGATTGGCTCGATCGCGATTTCGTGCCCGAGGCCCATTGGCCCACCAAGCAGGATGAGATTCGCCCCTGGTACAAGCTGGCTACCGAGTACCTGCTCTGCGGCAGCGATCAATTTGAATATCCCTATTCGCGTCCGCTTACCGATGGTCTCAGCCTGGATACCGTCGAGCGCTGGGCGCGTGAATCGAAAGTGATCCTCGAACATCGTCAGCGTCTTTTGCAGTCAAAGAAAATCAGGGTCAGCCTCAACACCACGGTCGTCGCCCTGAACTTCAACTCCGCGCAGAATCGTATCGAGAGCCTCACCGTGTCAACGCCGCAGGGCCAGCGCACCATCAGGGCTCGTTGCATCATCCTTGCCATGGGCGGCGTCGAAACAACCCGCCTGCTTCTGCATGCGCAGCACAACGCGCCGAAACTCTTCGGTGGCGTCGACGGCCCACTCGGTCGCTATTACATGGGCCACATCTCGGGAAAAATCGCGAGCATCACCTTCAGTGATCCTCGGGCCTTCGCTGATCTTGACTTCAAGCTTGAGCAAACGACGGACGCATACTATCGCAGGCGATTCATGCTCACAGAGCAGGCGCAGGTCGAGCACAAGGTGCTCAACACCGCTTTCTGGCCAGACAATCCTCCCTTCTACGACCCCAGCC
>CAILBQ010000118.1 GCA_903832475.1 uncultured Acidobacteriota bacterium
CCCCTACCGAGAGTGTCGGAGACGTACTGACCGGCGACACTTTTGACAAAGCCCGGTCGTACTGGAAGCGTGTCTCATTGACAACATGATCCGAAATCACTTCGGTGTCGCTCAACTGAATGCTGTTGTCGTTCGTCGAGGTGCTGGAAGCCTGCGAGGGAAGGGAAGTCGTGCCGAGATTGCCGGAGGACGAATCGTGATAGTACTGATACCGCATGGTCAACGTGTTCTTCTTGCCTATTTGAATATCCACTCGCGGAGAAACATTGGTTCTCGAACGCGGATTTGCAATCGCTCCGCTGCTGGCGAAATTGACGACCGCGCCGTTGACCAGGTCAGGACACAAGCCGGTAGGATTGCCCGAAGCATCGGGAAGGTTGCAAGCCGAGGAATATACCGAATCGTTGTTAATCGACCGGTGTTCGGCCGAGAGATAGAACGATGCCCACTTGCTTAGCGAACCATTCAACGAACCGCTGTACTGATAGCTGTCATAGTCCGGAACATTCTTGGTGAACGGATTGCCGGTGTTGAAATACTTGTCATTGCCCTCCGCCTGAAACTGCCCATGCAGCTTGTCCGTGCCCGGCTTGGTCAGGATCTCGATGCGTCCGTAGCCGAGCCTGTCAAACTCCGCGGAGTAGGGATTCTGGTTGACGCGAATTTCGCGGATGGACGACTTTGGCGGAAGGTTTCCGCCGGTGAATCCGTCGATGTAAATCTGGCCGCCGTTGGGGCCAGCCGACGGACCCGCCAGTGCAGACAACTCGCTCGACAACTCATCGGGATCGTCCGACAGCGCGTCCAGGTCTTTTCCCTTGATCACCATGCCGTTGGAATTGCTGTCTGGATCGACGCTGACCGTCGGAGATTCGTCCGTCACCGTCACGCTCTGCTGCGCGGTCTCGATGGCCATCGAAATGTCGATGCGCTTCACCTGCCCGGCCGCCAGAGGAATTCCCTGCGAAACAAAGGGTGCGAAACCCTGCGTCGTGGCCGTAACCGTCACTGTTCCCGCCGCTGTATGCGCCTCGTAGTTGCCTGAGTCATCCGCGGTCGCCGTTGCAATCGTCTGCCCCTGCCCGTTGCTGATGGTGATTTGGGCTCCAGGAATCAACGCGCCCGTCTGGTCGGAAATACGGCCGCGCACGGTAGCCTGTGACGCGGTGGCCGGCGCCTGGGCCGGCAGCGACGCACTCTGCGCCAAAATCGGCGCGCCTGAAAGCGTGAAGGCAAGCGGAAGTACGAACAAGATAGACAGTTTTGAGTGCACAAATTCCCCCAAGTCTTATGAACGGCTGGTAAGTAGTCCGAAATTATTGAGCTGCTTCTGCGCCGCCCGTACCCATGTTCCAATTGGAGAGCAGCATGTTCTGTGTGGACGCTGGCGCCTGCAGGAGTGGTTCAACACCGGCCAGCAGCGTAATCGCAGTTACATCCGACGTGCCTTGCGTGGAAACCAGCATGACCGCATCGCCCTTCTGCAGATCAGAAAGGTGAATCACAGGAGCGCGGCTAATCATCTGCTGCAAGTCGCCGCCACGTCTTCCGCCGCCTTGAGGTCCAGCGCCGCCCTCGCCCATACCGGCACCGGGCGCGTGAGAACCGCTTCCTGCTCCCGCGCCACTGCCCGAACCAGCCCCGGCTCCGTTCCAGGTTCGCTGGCCATTGGGAGCGGCGGCTGCCGTGCCCGTCGCCCCTGGTGTATTGCCAGTTCCAGGAGGCCCACCGGCCGCGCCCGGATTCGGCGAAGCCGCCCCTGCAGCACCCGCGCCACCGGCATTGCCGCTGCCTTTGGTCATGTTCGCTAGCATCCGCGCCGTATCTTCAGGCAGCTTCTTCATCTGCGCATCGGGCCCAATATGCACCGTCACATTCTGTTTAGTCGCCAGATCTTTCAGCGTGACTGTCATGGTGCTCGAGTTGATCGCAGAGATCGTACCCGCGATATTGCGGAAACTCCCCGAAACCACCTCAACCGCCGCCACATCCGTCCCGTCCGCATTCTTGGTGCCGCGAGCCCGCAACTGGTCGCCCACCTGGATCGTTTCGATAGGCGCGGCTTTGGCTTGGTCGAAATTGACTGAATCTGCCGCATATCGCCGGAGAATCGTCGCTGGCGTCGTATGCAGAGTGATCGTCTTCAGCGTGGCGCCCGCGCCCGAAGCAATCACGATCACTCCCGTTCCCGGATCGACGCTCTTCACCAAGCCGCCTACGCCATTGCGCTGCCACTCTTCCCGGTCCTTCTGCTGCTTCTGCGCCAGGTCCGCCTGGGGAATGACCACCAACGAAAGCGCCGTCACCGGATCGGTGGTTGGCTCCGGAGCCAGCCGCACCAGTACCCGGTCGCCAACCGCCAGGTCGCTGAATTGAATGACCGCCGCATTGCTCAGATCCTTCTCTCCCGGTGCGATCTTTTGAATCTTGATCCCGTCCGGCGCCGTCACTTTCCGCTCAACACCTGCGTCGGTTTTCACCGTGAGCAGACCGGATCCGATCGCGGTAATCGTACCAACAAAGCGGCTGACCGCCGGCGTCGCAGCCTGGGCGTCGGCCTGCGTTGACAGCATCATCGGCACAGAGCACAGAAAGGGAACCAGGAGGGAAGTGCTCCCTACCCGCAAGAGGAACTGAAAAGTTCTTGAATTCGGCTTCATATCATCTCCGTTACAGTGCAAACCCGCAAAGCCGCGAGCAATCCAACCAGTATTGGCAATCCTTGGGCGTCTGTGTGTTCCTTGCAGATCAATCGATTGCGAAAACGCCTGCTCAAAGGGCGATTTTGTTCGGCAAATCGCCTGCGGAGCTAACCAAACTCCTGGCTCGTTGTCTTGGTAGACGACAGGCCTTCTTTGAAAGTTTACGAGCCATTTGTAACGAATTGTTGCGGGATGTGTAACGGATGGTTACGGTTGCCATCTCGCCGTGCGCAGAAACGCATAGCTACCCGAAGGACTGATTGTCACTCCGCCCAGCCTTCGATCATGCACCAGCACCGAATCCTGGTACCAGAGATTGAATGCCGGAAGATCCCGCGCCAGGATCTGCTGCACCTCGACATACTCCGCCTTTCGGCGTTCCTGGTCGGGCGAACGACTCGCATCCTCCAGCAATTTGTCCATCTCGGGGTTGCGATATCGCCCTC
Organism: uncultured Acidobacteriota bacterium; assembly: GCA_903832475.1. Lineage (GTDB taxonomy): Bacteria > Acidobacteriota > Terriglobia > Terriglobales > Acidobacteriaceae > Acidicapsa. The sequence goes on from CAILBQ010000118.1 coordinate 3,149, forward strand.
GATTCGGTCCCTTCGGGGGGATCCGGGCGATGCTTAACGTCGTGAAAATGTCCGGCTGCTCGTTCCCGCCCACCCAGCGCAGCGAATACATCTGGAAGGACCCACGATTCAAGTCCTGGATGAAGGTCGCTGATTCAAAGCTGCGAATCTCCAGCGCAATCCCGACCGCCGCCAGCTCCTGCTGCATGGTCGCCGCCAGCAGCCGCGTCCCGTCATCCGTGCTTGTCTTCATCGTCAAATGGACCCGTACCCCACGCGCGTCGGGCATGTACCCAGCCGCATCCAGCAAAGCTTTTGAACGCGCCGGATCGTAGTCATACCGCTCCACATCGCCCGTCCATGCCCAGTGCTTTTCCGGCAGCAGGCTCACTGCCGGCTTGGCTCGACCGGCTAGCAGCGTCCTCAGAATCAACTCTCGATTGATCGCGCACGCAATCGCCTGACGCACCCGGACGTCTTTCAATATCGGGTCGTCCAGGTTGAACGCCAGGTACTGCACCTGCGTCCCGCCCACGCTTTC